>DASQNB010000542.1:0-2727 GCA_035645175.1 Geodermatophilus sp. | reverse complement strand
CGCCGAGCCGGTCCGCGCGCTCCACCAGCCGGACGTCGGCCCCCGCGGACGCGAGCACCCGCGCGGCCTCCAGCCCGGCCGGTCCCCCACCGACGACGGTGACCCGCCGCCCGGCGGCGTCCGGGAGGGCTGCCTCGTCGCGCGGGTCGGCGACACAGCTGACCAGCGGGTTGCGGACGCCGCGCACCTGGCAGGCCTGGTTGCACAGCGTGCACGGCCGCACCGGGACGCCGGCCCGCGCCTTGCGCACCAGGTCCGCGTCGGCGAGCTGCGCCCGGGTCATCTCGACCGCGTCGGCGACCCCGTCGTCCAGCGCGCGCTGCGCGGCGGCGACGTCGACCACCGAGCCCTGCAGCACGACCGGCGTCCCGCCCGCGGCCGTCCGCACCGTGCGGGTCAGGTCGGTGTTGAACCCGGGTCCCACGTGCCCGTCGGGCCGGTACGCCGAGGGCGCCAGGCCGCTCCCCCGCACGACGACGAGCAGGTCGACCAGCGGGGCCAGCTCACGGACGAACCGCACGGCGAGCGAGGGGGTGATGCCGGCCCAGGGCGCCTCCTCGTCGCAGGACAGCCGCAGCGCGAGCACCCGCCCGGGACCGAGCTCGGTGCGGACGGCGGCCAGCACCTCGCGCAGGAGTCGGCACCGGTCGGCGCCGTGGGCATCGGTGCGGAGGTTGGTCAGGCCGGACAGGAACTGGCGCAGCAGCGAGCGCGCGCCGGCGTCGACCTCCACGCCGTCGACGTCGGCGGCCGCGGCGACCCGGGTGGCCGCCGCGAAGCCCGCGACCAGCACGTCGACGTCGGCCTGCTCCATCGCCACCGGCACCTCGCGGGTGACGACGTCGGGCACCGCGGAGGGCGCCCACAGCGCGGTCTGCGCATGGCCCGAGGTGCCCTGCCCGCCGGTGTGCCCGAGCGAGGCGAGCACCAGGGCGCCGTGCGGACGGCAGGCGGCGACGACGTCCGCCCAGCCCGGGCCGCAGTCAGCCGCGAGCGGCGCCCGCTCGTAGGGCCAGTCGCTCCCGTGCACCGAGGCGGTCTCGGTGACCACGACGCCGCAGCCGCCCGCTGCCCGGCGGGCGTAGTACGCGACGTGCCGCTCCGACAGCGCCCGCCCGCGACCCAGGTTGGTCTCGTGCGGGCCGAACAGCACCCGCGAGGGCGCCGTCCGGCCCGCCAGGACCAACGGGTCGAGGAGCGAGGTCAGCGCAGGTCGAGCCCGGCCAGCGGCGACTCGTCGCAGATCTTGGCCGGAGCCTTCGGGACCGACGGCATGCCCAGCAGCGTCGGCTGGCCGCGGACCGGGCCGGTGTGCGAGTGGTCGACGTGGCTGCGCGGAGCGGTCAGCTCGAGGTCGCGGGCGGCCAGCGCCGACTCGCCGTAGCCCTGCACGCACTCGGGGTCGGGCCCGTCCAGGGGCAGGCCGGTGAAGAACTTGGCCGCCATGCAGCCGCCCCGGCAGGCGTCGAAGTGCGCGCACCTGGTGCACGCGCCACCGGTCTGCGGGCTGCGCAGGTCGGCGAACAGCTCGGACTGCTGCCAGACCCGCTGGAAGCCGCCCTCGTCCCGCACGTTGCCCGCCAGGAAGTTCTCGTGGATCGCGAACGGGCAGGCGTAGACGTCGCCCACCGGGTCGATCAGGCAGACCACCCGGCCGGCGCCGCACAGGTTCAGGCCCGGCAGGGCCTCCCCGAACGCCGACAGGTGGAAGAAGGAGTCCCCGGTCAGCACGCGCTCGCCGTTGGCCAGCAGCCACGAGTACAGCTCGCGCTGCTGGGCCTGGGTCGGGTGCAGCTGGTCCCAGACGTCGGCGCCACGGCCGGACGGTCGCAGCCGGGTGATCCGCAGCTGGGCGCCGTAGGAGTCGGTGAGCGCCTTGAACGCGTCGAGCTGGCCGGCGTTCTCCCGGGTGACGACGACCGAGACCTTGAAGTCCTTCATCCCGGCCTCGGCGAGGTTCTCCAGCGCCCGGGTCGCGGTGGCGAACGAGCCGGCGCCACGGACGCGGTCGTTCACCTCGGCGGTGGCGCCGTCCAGGGAGATCTGCACGTCGACGTAGTCGGTGCGGGCCAGCTGCTCGGCGCGGGCCCTGTCGAGCTTGACGCCGTTGGTGGAGAACTTGACGCCGACGTCGTGGCCGATGGCGTAGTCGAGCAGGTGCCAGAAGTCCGGCCGGACGGTCGGCTCGCCGCCGCCGACGTTCACGTAGAACACCTGCATCCGCTGCAGCTCGTCGATGACCGCCTCGGCCTCGGCGGTGGACAGTTCGCGGGGGTCCCGCCGTCCCGACGAGGACAGGCAGTGCACGCACGCCAGGTTGCAGGCGTAGGTGAGCTCCCAGGTCAGGCAGATCGGCGCGTCCAGCCCGTACTCGAACTGGTCGATCAGGCGCCCGCCGGTCGGACGCGGCGGGGCGGCGGGGCGGGAGGGCAGGACGGCGGTCATGGGTGAGCCTCCGGGTCGGCCTCGTCGCAGGGGCCCGCCGCGAGCTGGCGAGCGGTGGGGGGCGACGAGGTCCTTCTCTCGATCATCTGCGAACGCGCGAGGTCGGCCAGCGCCTTGCGGTAGGCGGGGTGCTGGGCAGCAGGGACCCCGCACGCGACGAGGGTGGCGTCGGCGCTGGGGTGCTCGGCCAGCGTCTCGACGACGGCGACCAGCGCCTTCGACTTCAGGAAGGAGAGCTTCCGGTTGCCGAAGTGGTAGACCAGCGCGCCGAAGGGCTCCGGG
>DASQNB010000541.1:0-2430 GCA_035645175.1 Geodermatophilus sp. | reverse complement strand
CTACGACCCCGCCCGGACCGCCTCGAGGAGCCGGTCCGCCAGCTCCGGCCGGCAGACCAACAGGTCCGGCAGGGAGGGGTCCGGGTCGTTGTAGACCAGCGGCGAGCCGTCCAGCCGGACGGCGGTGAGCCCCGCGGCGCGGGCGACGGCGACCGGTGCGGCCGAGTCCCACTGGTACATGCCACCGGCGTGCACGTAGGCGTCGGCCTCGCCGCGGACGACGGCGGTGACCTTCCAGCCGGCCGAGCCCATCGGGACCAGCTCGGCGTCCAGTGCGTCCGCCGCGACGGAGGCCACCGCCGGCGGCCGGGTGCGGCTCACCGCGATCCGCAGCCGGGCCGCGCTCGGCGCCGGCACCGCGGGCGCGGGGTCGGTGACCAGCACCTCGCCCAGCGCCGGCAGCGCGACCGCTGCAGCGCCCAGCTCACCGGCCGACCACAGCGCCACGTGCACCGCCCAGTCCGGACGGCCGGCCTCGCCGTACTCCCTGGTCCCGTCGAGCGGGTCGACGATCCACACCCGGTCGGCGGCCAGACGGCGGTGGTCGTCGACCGCCTCCTCGCTGAAGACGGCGTCGCCGGCACGGTGGTCGGCCAGCACCCCGGCGATGGCGGCCTGGGCGGCGGCGTCCCCGGCGTCCCCCAGGTCCCGGCCGGTGAGCCGGCCCTCCGCGCGCAGCCCGGTCAGGATCTCCGCAGCTGCCCGGGCCGCCTCGGCCGCGACCTCGACGTCCCTCACGGGCGGTCGGACGGGGCCGTGGCGTCGGTCGGCCGCCGGGGTGGGGCGTACTGGCCCGAGGCGTTCGTGATCGACCCGAAGTAGGCCTCGCGCGCCTCCTCGCGCGGGGTCACCCACACGCCCCGGGCCTCGACCAGCGGGCGGTCGGGCTCGTCGGCCCGGGCGATGCTCCCGGTCGCGGTGGTGCGCCGGCCCCTGTTCTCGCCGACCCGTGCGCGCAGGACCAGCGGCGTGTCCAGGGGCACCGGCCGGTGGTAGCCGAGCTCCAGCTGGGCGGTCATGCCCCACAGTCCGGCGGCGATCACCGCGGAGCCGAGCAGCTGGTCCATGAGCAGGCTGCTCACCCCGCCGTGCACGTAGCCGGGTGGGCCCTCGTAGGCCGGTCCCAGTTCGGCCTCGGCGACGAGGCCGCCGTCCGCACGTCGGATCTGCAGGGGTGGGGCCAGCGCACTGCCCACCCCGGTCACCGGGTTGTGGACCCGGCGGAAGACCACCGGGTCGTCGAGCACCGGCAGCTGGTTCGACGGCCGCCGCGCGGCGGCCAGCCGGGCGGTGAGCACCCGGGCTTCGGCGGCCGCGGCCCGGAGCTCGTCGGCCGGGACGGTGGTGAGCACGGAGACGCTCACCAGGTCCCGCAGGGCCGTGCCGAGCTCGGTCACCGCGGCCATCAGGTCGGCGTCGTAGGGCTGCCCGCCCGCGTCGGAGTCCACCAGCGGACGGTAGCTGCACCGCCCCGGGGCTCAGGCCGCCGGGCCGTCCGGCACCGGAGGGACCGTGGAGCCCGGGCCGGAGCGGGGCAGCCGGACGGTGAACGCCGCCCCCCGGCCCGGTGCGGTGTCCAGGTGCACGGTGCCGCCGTGCGCGGCGACCAGTGCACTGACGATGGCCAGCCCCAGCCCGGTGCCGCCCGCCGTCCGGGCCCGGGAGGGGTCGGCGCGGTAGAAGCGCTCGAAGACCCGCGCGGCGTCCTCCGGGGCCATGCCGGGCCCCTGGTCGGCCACCTGCAGCACGACCACGCCGCCGTCGTCGCCGTCCGCCGACGCGTCGCCGGCCGCGGGTTCGTCGGAGATGCGCACCGTCACCGGCGCGGTCCGGGGGGTGTGCACCAGGGCGTTGGTCACCAGGTTGCCGACGACCTGGCGCAGCCGGGCCTCGTCGCCCAGCACCACGGGCACCTCGCTGAGCGACTCGTCCAGGTGCAGGCTGACCGGCCGGTCGGGCTGGACGGCGCGGGCGTCGTGGACGGCGTCGCCGGCGACCTCGGCCAGGTCGACCGGGGTGATGGTGAGCGGGCGCTGCTGGTCCAGCCGGGCCAGCTGCAGCAGGTCCTCGACGAGCACGCCCATGCGGGAGCCCTCGGACTCGATCCGCTGCATCAGCCGGGCGGTCTCCTCCGGACTGCCCACCGCGCCCTGCCGGTAGAGCTCGGCGAACCCGCGGATCGAGGTCAGCGGGGTGCGCAGCTCGTGGCTGGCGTCGGCGACGAACCGGCGCATCCGGGTCTCCGAGGCCCGCGCCTGCTCCTCCGATGCCTGCTGGGCGCGGAAGGAGCGCTCGATGCGGGCGAGCATGCCGTTGAGCGCGAGCGACAGCCGGCCGACCTCGGTGCGCTCGTCGCCGGCCGGGACGCGCTGGGACAGGTCGCCGGCGGCGATCGCGCGCGCCGTCCGCTCCACCTCGGTGAGCGGTCGG
>DASQNB010000540.1:0-3074 GCA_035645175.1 Geodermatophilus sp. | reverse complement strand
TCCTCGCCCACGGCGTGGTGCCGGCGACGCTGGAGTTCCTCGACCGCACCTGTATCGGGGCGGTGGAGGACTACGCCCGGCTGGGGCTGCGCACCGACGCCGGGGCGCTGCTGCTCTTCGGGGACGACGGCGAGCCGGACGCCGTCGAGCGCAACTTGACCCGCATGGGCGAGCTGTGCGCCGACGAGGGGGCCCTCGAGGTCACCGTGGCCAAGGAGGTCGCCGAGTCCGAGGCGCTGCTGGCCGCCCGCCGCTGCTCCCTGCCGGCGCTCTCCCGACTGAACACGCTCACCGTGCTGGAGGACGTCACCGTGCCCCGCCCGCGGCTGGCCGAGATGGTCGACCGGATCGCCGCCGTCGCCGCCCGCCACGACCTGCTGATCGGCACCTTCGGCCACGCCGGGGACGGCAACCTGCACCCGACCGCCGTGGTCGACGTCCGTGACCCGGCGGCCGCCGACCGCACCCATGCCGCCTTCGCCGAGATCTTCGCCGCCGCCCTGGAGCTCGACGGCACCATCACCGGGGAGCACGGCGTGGGCGCTGCCAAGCTGCCCTACCTGCGCGACCGGCTGGGAGACGACCAGATGGCACTGCTCCGGCGGATCAAGACCGCCTTCGACCCGGCCGGCATCCTCAACCCCGGGAAGACGGGCTCGTGAGCGCCGAGGTGTCGGGCGCCCCCGACGCCCCGGGCTCTGCCGGTGCGGCGTCCCGCGGGATCTTCCCGCCCGAGCTGCTCGACCGGTGCATCTCCTGCGGGTTCTGCCTGCCGGCCTGCCCGACGTATGCGCTGAGCAAGGACGAGAAGTCCTCGCCGCGCGGGCGGATCACGCTGATGCGCGCCCTGGAGACCGGCGTTCTGGAGGACGACGACCCGACGCTGCGGGAGGAGTCCTCGTTCTGCCTGGGCTGCCGGGCGTGCGAGCCGGTCTGCCCGGCCGGCGTGCAGTACGGCGAGCTGCTGGAGCACTGGCGTTCGCACCAGTGGCAGGGACGGCGCCGGCCGCCGCTGGCCCGGGTGCTCGCCAACGTCGTCGTCCGCAACTGGCTGGTGCGCCGTCTCGGCACCTTCCGCGCGCACGCGCGCACGGCCACGTCGTCGCCGCAGGGTCCGCACCTGATGCTGGGCTGTTTCGAGCGCGCACTGTTCCCGGCGGTGAGCCGTGCGGCGCGGCGGCTGCGCCCGGAGCTCGACGCCCCAGGTGACCAGGGCTGCTGCGGCGCCCTGCACGCGCACAACGGCGACCTGGAGCTGGGCCGCACGATGGCCCGGCGGCTCGGCGAGCAGCTGCCCGGCCGGATCGTCACCACCGCGGGTGGCTGCGCGGCGCACCTGGCCGGCGTGCTGGGCCGCGACCGGGTGCAGGAGTTCTCCGAGTACGTGACCCGCGACGGCTCGGCGTCGTTCGGCGAGCTGCGAGTCGACGGACGGCGGGCGCGGGTCGCGCTGCAGGACTCCTGCCACCTGCGCAACGGTATGGACGTCTGGCGGGAGCCGCGGGAGCTGATCGCCGCCGTCGCCGACTACGTCGAGCTGCCCGGCGCGGCGCAGTGCTGCGGCTCGGCGGGTACGTACTCGCTGCTACGACCGAAGGACAGCCGTCGGGTACTGGCCCCGAAGCTCGACCAGATCGAGGCCGCGGGGGTCGACTACGTCGTCGCGGTGAACCCCGGGTGCCAGCGGCAGCTGGTCACCGGCCTGCGCCGCCGCCGCTCCCGGGTGCGCGTGCTCCACCTGACCGAGCTGCTGGCCGCCGCGCAGGACGGCGGCCTGCCCCACCGCCGGCTGCGGCTCGGAGCGCGGTCGGGTCGCCGCGCCGAGGTCCCCGCCGATGAGCCTTCCGGGCTGGCCGCCCACCTGAACGACCGGCCCATGCCCGACGACCCGGGCGCGGCCGGTGCCGGCCGACCCGACGCCCTCGACGGGTCCGCCGGACCGGACAAGGTGCACCGCAGCTGACCAGCCGCGCGCGGCAGGTCACGCGGCCAGCGGCTGCCGCCGGTGCACGCCGAGGGCGGCCAGCCCGCGACGGACGCCGACCGCCAGCGCGAAGCCGGTGAGGATGGTCAGCCCGCTGCGCCACGCGGCACTGGCCGAGTCGGCGATCGTGGGGTGCACCGCGATCACCGCGCCGAGCGGGGCGTAGCAGGCGTACCCGCTCAGCAGCGGCGGCAGCAGGACGGCGACCTGCCAGGCCAGCGCGGCCGCCACCGCGGCCCGCACCCCGCGCTGCACGGCGGGCCGGCGCAGCTGCGCCCATACGGACTCCACGGGGCTCATGATGACCGGTGTGCCAGCGCACCGTTGCGACGAGTAGTCGTCCCGTTCGCTGGGACGCTGATTCCCCTGCACGGAAGCCGGGTGGAGGCTCCTCCCGTGGACACCTACACGCACGGGCACGCCGAGCCGGTCCTGCAGTCCCACCGGTGGCGGAGCGCGGAGAACTCCGCGCCGCACCTGCTGCCGCACCTGCGTCCCGGTCAGGAACTGCTCGACGTCGGCTGCGGTCCGGGCACCATCACCGTCGACCTGGCCGCCCGGGTGGCCCCGGGCCGGGTGGTCGGGCTGGACGTCTCACCCGCTCCGCTCGACGAGGCCCGGGCGCTCGCCGGGCGGCGCGGCGTGCCGGTCGAGTTCGCCGTCGGCGACGTCTACGCCCTCGACGCGGCGAACGACTCCTTCGACGTGGTGCACGCCCACCAGGTGCTGCAGCACCTCACCGACCCGGTCGCCGCCCTCCGCGAGATGGCACGGGTCTGCCGGCCCGGCGGGGTGCTCGCCGTCCGCGACGTCGACTACGCCACGTTCACCTGGTTCCCCGACGACGAGGGCCTCGACCGGTGGCTGGACCTCTACCACCGGGTGGCCCGCCACAACGGCGCCGAGCCCGACGCCGGCCGCCGGCTGCTCGGCTGGGCGCACGCGGCCGGGCTGCGCGACGTCACCGCGACCGCCGGCGCCTGGTGCCACGCGTCGGCGGCCGAGCGGGAGTGGTGGGGGAGTTCCTGGGCCGGCCGGGCGACGGCGTCGTCCTTCGCCGAGCAGGCACTCGCCCACGGGCTGGCCACGC
>DASQNB010000539.1:0-1569 GCA_035645175.1 Geodermatophilus sp. | reverse complement strand
ACTGCGTCCCGGTGAGGACAAGGACGACTTCCTCGCCCGCCACGGGATGGGCCCCTCGGTCGTCGACCCCCGCAGGGTCCCGTACTACCTGCTGCTCGTGGGGTCACCGGACCAGGTGCCGTTCGACGTCCAGTACCAGCTCGGTGTGTCCTACGCCGTCGGGCGCGTCGACCTCGAGGACCCCGAGGCGTGCGCCGCCTACGCGGCGACCGTCGTGGCGGCCGAGCGGGGCCTGGACGCCTCGACCGCAGGGGTCCCCGTGCCCCCCGACCGTCGGCTCCACCTCTTCGCGACGCGACACCCCGGGGACACGCCCACGGCCCTGAGCGCCGCCCGACTCGTGGAGCCGTTGCACGGGGAGCTGCGGGAGGCCGCGCCCGCCTGGCACGTCGACACCGACGTCGGGACCGGGGCCACCCGGGCTCGGCTGGAGGAGCTGCTGACCGGCCGCGACGCTCCGGACCTGCTCTTCACGGCCGGTCACGGCGTCGGGGGCAGTGGAGCAGGCCGCGATCTCGCCGGGGCGCTGCTCTGCCAGGACTGGCCAGGACCCTTCGCCGCTCGTGGTCCCCTCGACGAGTCGCAGTACCTGGCCGCGCACCACCTGCCGACCAACGCGCCGGTCGGGCCGAGGGTGGTGTTCTCCTTCGCCTGCTTCGGCGCGGGTACACCGCAGGAGTCCGACTACCCGGGCGGTCCGGACGGCGGCAGGGAGCTGGCGACCACCGGGTTCACCGCACGACTCCCACAGCGGCTGCTGGGCGCGCCCGCCGGCGGTGCGTTGGCCTTCGTCGGCCACGTGGACCGGGCCTGGAGCTGCTCGTTCCTGTGGAAGGGGCTGGACGCGCAGGTCACGCCCTTCCAGAGCACCCTCCTGGCCCTGATGGACGGCGCCCGCCTCGGATCGGCGATGGAGAGCCTGACCTCCCGCTACGCGGAGATCGCCACCGAGCTGACCCGCCGCATGGAGGGGTTCCGGAAGTACGGCAAGCGCATCGACGACGCCGACCTGGTCGGCCTGTGGACGGCCACCCACGACGCCCGCGCCTACGTGGTGCTCGGCGACCCAGCTGTCCGGGTGGCGCCTCGTGGCTGCGCCGGGCTGGGCCAGGGGTGACCAGGACCGTGGGGCGCACAGCGACACCACCGGGCAACCCCGTCGCGCACGCCGTCCGGCAGGCGGCTCCGGTTGTCCGCGCCGGGGGCTGAGCGTCCTCCCGGATCCGTGTCCGCCGGACGCGCTCCTCACAGGAGGACGAACAGGTCGTACGCACCTGGCTGAGCGGAGGGGAGGCACTGCCACTGGGCGCCGTAGGGGTTGACCGGCCCCGCGGCCAGGCACGAGGCGTGGTCGGGATAAGTCGCATAGAACGTCCATCCGGCGGGGACTGCCGAGACAGCAGCAGACGGGGGACCGACTGCGTACACCGGAGTGACCGCGAGAGCCGGCACCACGGCCGCACCGACGAGGAGCACCGCGGCCGTGGAGCGTCGGAGGTGGAGCATTGCCGTTCTCTCCTTGATCGAGTCCCGTTGCACTGGGTCATCGCTCAACTGGACAGAGTCCAC
>DASQNB010000538.1:0-5629 GCA_035645175.1 Geodermatophilus sp. | reverse complement strand
AGGAGATCCGGGTCTCCGCCGAGGTGACCGCCTACATGGGCGCACTGGAGGACCGGGACTGACCGGGCAGCACGAGGTGGGGCGCCGGGCGGCACGGCCCGGCGCCCCACCGCCGTCCGGACGGGTGGCGCCGTGCGCCGCTGGCAGGGACGGCCACGACACGAGGGGACGCCGTCGGCATGTGGGTGCGGGTACTGGGCTCGGCGGCGGGGGGCGGCTTCCCGCAGTGGAACTGCGCCTGCCCGCCGTGCCGTGCGGTGCGCGACGGCTCCCGGCCCGCCCGCCCGCGCACCCAGTCCTCGGTCGCGGTGAGCCCCGACCGTCGGCGGTGGTTCCTGCTCAACGCCTCGCCCGACGTCCACACCCAGATCGCGGCATTCCCCGGCCTGCACCCCGCCGACGGGAGCCGGGTGGTCCCGCTGGAGGCGGTGCTGCTCACCGACGCCGAGCTCGACCACACGCTCGGCCTGCTGCTGCTCCGCGAGGCCCGGAGCCTGGTGGTCCACGGGACCGAGGCGACCCGCCGCTCGCTGTGCGAGGGGACCGGGCTGCTCCGCACGCTGGAGGCCTACTGCGCGGTGACGTGGCGGCCGGTGGTCCCGGGGGTGGACGTGCCGCTGGCCGACGGGCTGTCCTACCGCGCCTTCGACGTCCCCACGACCAAGCGGCCGCGCTTCGGCGCGGCCGGCGGGGAGGGGCGGGTCGTGGGCTACCGGTTGACCGACGAGCACAGCGGCCGCGCGCTGGTCCACCTGCCGGTCGTGCAGGAGCTCACCCCGGCGGTGTGCGCCGAGCTCGAGGACTGCGCGTGCCTGCTCCTCGACGGCACCTGCTGGACCGACGACGAGCTGGTCCGGCTCGGGGTGGCCGGCCGCACCGCCCGCGAGATGGGGCACCTGCCGATCAGCGGGCCCGGCGGCAGCCTGGAGCGGCTCGGCGCGCTGCGGGTGCCGCGGACCGTCTACGTGCACGTCAACAACACCAACCCGGTCCTGCTGGAGGACGCACCGGAGCGCCGCGTCCTCGAGCAGCACGGCGCGGAGGTCGCCGTGGACGGGCTCGAGCTGGAGCTGTGAGGACGACGGACGAGTGAGCATCGCAGGGAGCGCCAGCGACCGAGGAGCGGAGCGAGTCCGGAGTCGAACCATCGAAGAGGTGAGGCCCCTCATGACGCTGACCGACACGGCGACCGACGAGTTCGTGGCCGCGCTGCGCGAACAGTCGCGGCGCTACCACGACCAGCACCCCTTCTCCCGGCGGATGAACGAGGGACGGCTGGACCGCCGGGAGATCCGGTGCTGGGTGGCCAACCGGTTCGCCTACCAGGCGGCCATCCCGCGCAAGGACGCCGCGATCCTCGCCAACTGCCCCGACCGCGAGGTGCGCCGTCGCTGGATCCGGCGCATCCACGACCACGACGGCACGGCCGACGGCGAGGGCGGCATCGAGGCAGGCGGCATCGAGGCATGGCTGCGCCTCGGCGAGGCGGTGGGGCTGCGCCGGGAGGAGATGGAGGACCAGCGGCACGTCGTCCCGGGAGTGCGGTTCGCCGTCGACGCCTACGTCACCTTCGCCCGCACCCGGCCGTGGGTCGAGGCGGTCGCCTCCTCGCTGACCGAGCTGTTCGCGCCGGACCTGATGGCCGAGCGCCTGGCCGCGTTCGAGCGCCACTACACCTGGATCGACCCCCGGGGGCTGGCCTACTTCCGGGCCCGGCTGACCCAGGCGCCGCGCGACGCCGAGCACGCCCTCGAGGTGGTGACCGAGCACTGCCGGACACCCGACGAGCAGGCGGCCGCCGTGGCGGCGCTGGCGTTCAAGTGCGACGTCCTGTGGGCGATCCTGGACGCCGTCGACCGGGCCTGTGCCGATGACCGGCGCGCCTGACCGCCCCCGCCTGGCGCCGCACGTCCGGCTCACCTTCGACCGGGCGCGCGACCAGCACGTGCTGCTGACGCCGGAGTCCGTGACCGTCCTGAACGGCACGGGCGCGGCCGTGCTGGGCCTGTGCGACGGGCGGCGCACGGTGGCCGAGATCGTCACCGAGCTGCGCGGCCGCTACGACCGGGTGGACGACGGCGAGGTGCGGCTGTTCCTCGACCGCCTCGCCGCCCGGCGGTGCCTCCGGACGGGTGAGGAGGCGGTCGGCCGTGGACCGGCGCGCCGTGGCTGACGCCGCCGTGGAGAGGCCGTTCGGGCTGCTGGCCGAGCTCACCTACGGTTGCCCGCTGCACTGCCCGTACTGCTCCAACCCGCTCGAGCTCGCGGCCTACCGGGACGAGCTGTCCACGGCGGAGTGGCAGCGGGTCCTGACCGAGGCCCGGGAGCTGGGCGTGCTGCAGCTGCACCTCTCCGGGGGAGAGCCGCTGCTGCGCCGCGACCTCGTCGAGATCGTGCGGCACGCTGCCGGGCTGGGCCTCTACACCAACCTGATCACCAGCGCGCTCGGCCTGACCCGGCGCCGCGCGGAGCAGCTGCGCGACGCCGGCCTCGACCACGTGCAGGTCAGCGTCCAGGCCGACGAGGCGGCGCTGTCCGACCGGCTCGCCGGGACGCCGTCGTTCGCCCGGAAGCTGGCGGCGGCGCGGCTGGTGAAGGAGCTGGGCTGGCCGCTCACCCTCAACGTCGTCCTCCACCGGCAGAACCTCGACCGGGTCGACCGCGTCCTGGACCTGGCCGAGGAGCTCGGCGCCGACCGGATCGAGCTGGCCAACACCCAGTACTACGGCTGGGCCCTCCGCAACCGCGCCGGGCTCCTGCCGAGCCGCGACCAGGTGGAGCGCGCCGAGGGGGTGGTGCGGGCGGCCCGCGAACGGCTGGCCGGCCGGATGGAGATCGTCTACGTCCTGCCCGACCACCACAGCCGGTACCCGAAGCCCTGCATGGGCGGCTGGGGCCGCCGGCAGCTCACCGTGGTGCCGACCGGGGACGTGCTGCCGTGCCCGACGGCGCAGGACCTGCCGCTGCCCCGGGCCAGCGTGCGGGAGCACTCCCTGGCCTGGATCTGGGCGGAGTCGCCGGTGTTCCAGCGCTTCCGTGGCACGGATTGGATGCCGGAGCCGTGCCGGAGCTGCGACCGCCGCGAGCTCGACTTCGGCGGCTGCCGGTGCCAGGCGTTCCAGCTCACCGGTGATGCCGCCCGGACCGACCCGGTCTGCCACCTCTCTCCCGACCACGGCCTCGTGGCCGAGGCGGTGCGTGCGGCCGACGAGGCGGCCGGGCCCCGGGACGTGGTGCTGACCCCCCGGCGGCCGCGAGCCGCCCGGCACCCGCGGACGACGGGGCTGCGGACATGACCTCGGTCTTCGTGTTCATCTCCGGGGCCACGCTGCTGATCGTCAGCGCCGAGAAACTGATCGCCCACCTCGTCGGGGCGGCCAGCGGTCTGCGGGTCCCGCTGTTCCTGCTCGCGGTCGTCTTCACCGGGATCGAGTTCGACGACATCACCCTCGGCGTCGCGCTGAACCTGGAGGACCTCAGCGGCGTCGCACTCGGCATCGTCTTCGGGACGGCGCTGTCGTTCACCGGGGTCGTCCTCGCACTCGCCGCGATCCTGCAGCCGAGCGAGGTCGACGTCCCGCGGGACTACGTCGTCCTGCTCGCCGTCGCACCGCTGGTGCTCGTCGGGTTCGTCCTCACCGGGCCGCTCACCGTCTCCGACGGCGTGGTCCTGCTCGGCCTGTTCGTCCTGTTCATGGTCTACGTCGCCACCCGGGAGCTCCGCAGGAGTGTCGCGGTGTTCCGCGACGTGGAGGTCGTCGAGGCCGCCACCGTCGGCGGGCCCGGAGCAGGCGTGCAGACCCGCGCGGGGGCCGAGACGGAGCCTGACTGGTCCGGTGCGGGCGACGCGTGGGTCGAGCCGGGGCCGGAACGCCAGGTCCTCGACGACGTGCCGGTCGCGGAGCGGCGGGAGCTGCCCGGCTGGGCGCACCTGGGACTGGCGGTGCTCGCCCTCGCCGGCCTCGTCATCGGCGCCGCGACGACGAGCGCCGGGACCGAGGGGATCCTGGAGACGTACGGGCTCGAGGGCACGGTGTTCGGCGCCACCATCGTCACCGTCGTCCTGACCCTCGAGGACCTCTTCCTGACGGTCGAACCGTTCCGCAAGGGCGTGCCGGAGATCGGCGTCGGCAACGTGATCGGCAGCGTCGTCTTCTCGGTCACCGGGAAGCTCGGCATCACCCTGCTGGCCGGGGGCATCGTCGTCGGGTCGGACGTGCTCACCTGGCACCTGCCCTCGCTCATCGCCCTGACCGGCCTCGCCGCGTACTTCCTGTCCACCGGCCGACTGAAGCGGTGGCACGGCTGCGCCCTGTTGGCGCTGTACGTGGCGTACTGGGTCGTCAGCCTCGTCGCGTTCGGTGGCGCCCCGGTCGAGCTGGACTGAGAGAGGACCCCCTGCCCCCGCTACTCGGAGAAGGACCCTCTCCCCGAGCCCTTCGCACGCTCAGGGCACGCCAGGAGAGGGCCGGGGACCCTGCAGGGGGGCCGACCGCTGGTGCGGGGAGGGTGGGGGCATGCCGGGTTGGGCGTGGACGCTGGTCGGGGTGCTGGGTGGCCTGCTGCTGTGCTGGCTGGTGCTGATGGCGGTGCTGTGGACGGCCCGCCCCGACGAGATGCGAGCGCGGGAGCTGCTGCGGCTGCTGCCCGACGTGCTCAGGCTGGTACACCGCCTGGCCGGTGACCGCACGCTGCCGCGCGGCGTTCGCGTGCGGCTGTGGCTGCTGCTGGTCTACCTGGCGGTGCCCATCGACCTGGTGCCCGACTTCGTGCCGGTGCTCGGTCACGCCGACGACGCGATCGTGGTCGCGCTGGTCCTGCGCTCGGTGGTCCGCCGCGCCGGTGCGGCGGCGGTCGAGCGGCACTGGCCGGGCACCCCCGACGGGCTGGCCGCGCTGCGCCGGGCGAGCCGGCTGCCGGTGTAGGACGTCGCCGCCCGCTCCACCGGCGAGGAGCCCCGGCTGTCGCACGCTCGGATGACGGGCTGGTCGAGGGCCGTGCTGCTGACCGACGGCTGCGGCACCTCGTCGCTATGGTGGCGGACGTGAGCCGTGGCGCGCAGTGGTGGACCTGGTCGTCGAGGACGACCCAGGCCCGCTGACGCGCGCTCGGACCGTCCCCACACCACCGGACGGTCCGAGGAGCTCCTCCCCGGGCGGCCGGTGGGCCCGAGACCCGGAGGAGCGAGAGTGACGAGCACCGACGTCCCGACCCGCACGTCGTCGATGACCAAGGCCGTGCTGGCCGAGGCGGACCTCCCGACGCACTGGTACAACCTGGCCGCCGACCTGCCGGCACCGATGCCGCCCCACCTGCACCCCGGGACCGGCGAGCCCCTCGTGGCCGGCGACATGGCGCCGCTGTTCCCGGCGGCGCTGATCGAGCAGGAGATGACCGGCGAGCGGTTCGTCCCGATCCCGGAGCCGGTGCGTGAGGTGTACCGGCTGTGGCGGCCCTCGCCGCTGTACCGGGCACACCGCCTGGAGCGGGCGCTGGGGACGCCGGCGCGGATCTACTACAAGTACGAGGGCGTCAGCCCGGTCGGCAGCCACAAGCCGAACACCGCCGTCGCCCAGGCGTACTACAACGCCGCGGAGGGCGTGCGGCGGCTGACGACCGAGACCGGCGC
>DASQNB010000537.1:0-3518 GCA_035645175.1 Geodermatophilus sp. | reverse complement strand
AGGCGGTCGAGGATCTCCTGGAGGATGGGCGGGCCGAGCGGCACCACCTCCGGGACCGGCTGCAGTGCCCACGGCGGCGGTTCGGTGCCGTGCGCCTGCGCGGCGATCCGGGCGAAGTGGCGCTCGAAGCCGGCGGGGGTGCACACGAGCAGGTACCGCGCTGGGGCGTCGCCGCGGTTGGCGAGTGCGTGCGCGGCGCCGCGCGGGGCGAAGGCGACTTGTCCGGCGGTCCGGGTGAGGAGCGCGTCGCCGACTCGGAAGACGAGCTCGCCTTCCAGGACGTAGAAGGTCTCGTCGAAGTCGTGCCTGTGCAGTGGTGGTCCTGCGCTGCGCGCCGGGACGACGTTCTCGACGACGGACAGGTGGCCGCTGCTGTCCTCACTGCGCAGGAGGACGGTGCTGCGGAGGTCGGGGGGCATCGGCTTCCTCTCGGTGTCGACGGTGGGCGGCGCGGTCAGGCGCCGGCGGGCTCGAAGAGTTCGACGGGGTTGCCGGAGGGGTCCTCGATCAGGACCTGCCGGCCTCCGGGGCCGCTGATGACGTCGTTGCGGAAAGCGACGCCGGCGGCGCGCAAACGGCTCACCTGGGCGTCGAGGTCGTCCACGACGAGGTGGATGCGGTTCCAGCCGCCCGGCGCCGGTGTGCGGCCGTCGGGCATGGGCCGTCCAGCTGTGCTGGCTGGGCCGCTGAGGAGCAGCCGCAGTGAGCCTCGCACCAGCTCGGCGAGGGCCGGCCGGGCGTCGGCTCGCAGGACGAAGCCGAGCTGGCCCGCGTAGAAGGCGACGGCGGTGTCGACGTCGTCGACCAGGTAGCGGATGCTGCCGAGGTCCTCGGGCACGGCCGCCTCCCTCACCGCGCCGCCCCGGCGACCTGCCGGGGCCTGACGTTGAGGGGCCTCGCCCCGAAGAGCGTGGCGGGGTTCTGCTTGCGAGCGTGCACGGCGGTTCTCCTCTGCTGCCTGTCACATCGCCGCGGTCGGCGACGTCACAGCACTGACGGACCGTGGCGAGAGGATGTGACAGGTGACCGAGGACGCAGCGCGAGCGGACCTGCTGCTGGCCGAGCAGTTCCAGGCGTGCCGCGCGCACCTGCGGGCGGTCGCGCACCGGATGCTCGGCTCCACGGACGAGGCGGACGACGCCGTCCAGGAGGCATGGCTGCGCCTACAGCGCACCGGGTCCACCGGCGTGGACAACCTCGGCGGCTGGCTGACCACGGTCGTCGGCCGTGTGTGCCTCGACATGCTGCGCCGCCGGGGCGCGCGCCGCGAGGAGCCGCTGGAGCTGCACCCCTCGGACCCCGCGGGCGGGCCCGAGCCGGAACGCGAGGCGGTGCTGGCCGACTCCGTCGGCCTCGCGCTGCTCGTCGTGCTCGACACGCTGACGCCGCCGGAGCGGGTCGCCTTCGTGCTGCACGACCTCTTCGCCGTCCCGTTCGACGACGTCGCGGCGGTCCTCGACCGCAGCCCGGCAGCGGCACGCCAGCTGGCCAGCCGCGCTCGGCGCCGGGTACGGAGCGCGGCTCCGGACGCCGCCGGCCCGGCGGACGCCGGGCGCCGCCGAGAGGTGGTGCAGGCCTTCCTCGCCGCCGCGCGCGAGGGCGACTTCGCGGGGCTGTTGGCCGTGCTCGACCCGGATGTCGTGCTCCGCGCGGACGCCGCCGTTCCCGTGCTCGGCGGGCTCGAGCGGCTCAGCGGTGACGAGGCGGTCGCCCGGGCCTTCCTCGGCAAGGCGCAGGCCGCACGCGCCGCGCTGCTCGACGGAGCCCCCGGCGCCGTGTTCGCGGCGGACGGCCGGCTGCGCGGGGCGCTGGAGTTCGTCGTCTCGGGCGGCCGGATCACCGCCGTCGACGTCGTCTCCGATCCGGTCGTCCTCGCGGCCCTCGACGTCGTGCTCCTCGATACCTGAGCGCTGTCCGGCTCGCGCGGCCCGGACCAGCCGCGACGGGGGGCGGGGCGCACGCGCGGGACCCGGCTCCGCGCACCTTCAGCGGCAGGCTTCCACGACTCGGCCTCGGGACGCGCTACGACGACATTCGGTCGAGCCCGGGCACTCTTCACCGACCGGATCAGACGAGGTGGTGAGCACTCGGCGTTCGGGCTCCGACGGAGCCCGCGGTGCTTCGAGTTCTCGTGCGATGCGCTCCCCCACGTCCACAAGCCGCAGTGTCTCGGCTGACGGATGTCCCCGCGCTCGCATTCGCCGGCATGCGGCCGGGCGTCCTGTAGTGAGCCGCTGTGGGACGCGCGCGAGGCTCCTGTCGAGCGGGCCCCGCACGCATCATGAACCCGTGGACGACCAGCCCGAGTGGCCACGGACGAGGTCACCGTCCCGGACGTGGTCGGGATGCCCTGTTCTGCACCGAGATCATCGGCGTCCCTGCCGAGCACCTGGAGCCGATGAAGGCCATGCCGATGTGGCCGCTGATGGAGGCCGGCGCCGCCACCCCGGTCTACGACGCGGCGGTCATGGACGGCTGCCAGGACGGCACCGGCCTGGCCGCCGAGGTGGTCGATGACCTGCGCGCGATCACCGTGCCGGTGCTGGTGATGAACGGCGCCAGCGCCTCGACGATGCCCACCGGCGCCGACGCGATCGCCGTCCGCCTGTCGAACGGTCAGCGCCGCACTCTGGACGGCCAGACCCACGAGGCCGACCCTGTCACCCTCAGCGCCGCCCTGATCGCCCACTTCGCCGCCTGACCCGCGGCGTCACGACGGCCTCGAGGAGCCCCGATGACCGAACCCGCGCGGGGAAGCGCCTACTTCCCGTCCATCGAGAAGAAGTACGGCAAGCCGATCAGCTACTGGCAGCAGCTGCTGCGCGAGTACCGAACCCAGCACCCCGACGCCAAGCACATGCAGCAGGTCGCCTGGCTCAAGAGCGAGCACGGGCTGGGCCACGGCCACGCCAATGCCATCGTCGCCGCGACCCCCACCGACTGACCTCGTGCCCCGCAAGCCGAACCCTTCGCGGCGATGCACAGCGCCCTCCAACGAGGCGATCGCCGGTGTGCCGCGGGGGATCTTCAGTGAACAGACCAGACGATCTGCTCTACGGCCCGGCGTCGACGATCGGGCTGTCCATCCGGTCCGGCGGTGCCTGGGCCGGGTGGGGCAACCCGGCCGACAGCCGACATCGTGGTGACCTCCCAGTGGTCGGGCACGGCGAACTCCGCCGCCAGGCCCTCCCGCTCGAAGGCCCGGAACTGCCGCACCGACAGGCCGAGCGCCTGCGCTTGCAGGGTCATGTGCGCGACGGCCTGTCCCAGGTCGTAGAGCGAGAACTCCGAGTAGTCCCAGTCGGTGTCCTCCACGTAGCGGTGGGACAGGTTGGCGATCAACAGGCTCGCCGTGGGTGCCCACGCCGCCGAGCTGCCGGCCAGATGACGGACCAGCCGCTGGTGAGTCCCGTCGCCGCGGCGGCCGACGATGAATGCCCAAGGTTGGGAGTTGCCGGCCGACGGCGCCCATCGAGCCGCCTCCAGCAGAAGCTCGACGTCGGGGGGAACGGCCTCGT
>DASQNB010000536.1:0-5973 GCA_035645175.1 Geodermatophilus sp. | reverse complement strand
GCAGGCCTCCCAGGTGGTGGTCCAGGAGATCGACCCGTCGTCCTGGGGGACGACGGTGTCCTCGAGGGTCGCCGACACCAGGCGGACCGGCTCCCCGGCGACGGGGAGCTCGGCCGGTGACGACGACGCGGCCGTCGGGGCAGCCGACCCGGACGGGTCCTCTGCGGAGGTGCACCCGGCGAGCGCCGTGGCCAGCGCGAGGAGCGCGGCCGCGGCACCCGCCGGGTGCGCGGGGGTCAGTCGCACGTCACCACTCGACGGCGCCGAACTCCTCGCCGTTGAGGATGATCACGCGGTCGGGGACGACGGTGCCCGGCGCGAGGTCGGTGCCGACCACGGCGCTGCGCTCGCCGATCGTGGCCCCCTCGCCGATGGTGCTGCGGAAGACGACGGCCTCGTCCTCGAGGGTCACGCCGTCGTTGATGACGGTCGGCTCCTCGGGCTCGCCGGCGACCACGACGCGGCCACCGCCGTGGGCGATGACGCCCTCGCCGTAGGAGACGTCGTCCCCGATGACCAGGTCGGTGTCCTCGAGGGCGTGGAAGATCACGTCGTCGCCCATCCCCTCGACGTGGCCGACGACGAAGTCCTCGCCCTCGTCGGCGCGCAGCGAGATGTCGTCGCCGGCGACGTCGTCGAAGTGCGCGAAGGTGTCGGCGAAGTCGACCGAGCCGATGACCCGGTTGCGGTGCCCCGGCACGGCCAGCTCCTTCCCGGCGAAGACGGGCAGGTCGCGGTCGGGGTTGAAGTCCGTGCCGCCCGGGTTCACGTTGACGCCGGAGAGGGCGTCGGGGTCCTCGCGGTAGAGCTCGGTGTACTCGCGGGCGAAGGCGATGTTGACCTCGATGACGGCCTCGTTGAAGGCGACGTCGGACTCGTTGATCAGCCGCACCTTGCCCAGCGCCGGGTCGTCGGCCTCGGCCTGGGTGGTGACGTTCTTGCCCGGCAGGACCAGCCGGCCGCTCTTCAGGGTGATGCCCGGGCCGACCCGGCCGAGCGCCGAGATGCCGGTGTTGCGCTCGAGCACCGCGCCGTCGACCTGGCTGCCGAAGGAGAGGAAGACCTCCTGGTCGTCGTCCGGGTCGGCCGGGATGTCGGTGCCGCCGATGCCGATCGTGGCGGGACCGATCACCGAGGAGCCGTGCGCGAGGATCACCCGGTCGGCGATCTCGACCCCGCCCTCGGCGGCCGGCGCGCCCCCCTGCGGGCCCTCGACGAGCGCACGGGAGGCGACCACCGAGACGTTGTCCTGGATGTTGGTCTCCGTGCCCACGGAGATCGGGGCCTGCGCCGAGGCGACCAGCCGGGCGAAGGGGCCGACGTAGACCCGTTCGGCCAGCGTCACGTGTCGTCCACCGACCACGTCGGCCGACGGGTCGAGGAAGCTGGCGGTGTCCGCGGGCGCCTCGGCCGGGCAGACGGGCAGGTCGGCGTCGGTGAGGGTGCAGCCCTCGCCGGGCTGCTCGCCGGAGCCGGCGGGGTCGCCTGGGCCGTCGGCCGTGGCCGTGGCGGGCACCAGCGCGCCCGTGACCAGGAACGAGGCGGCTGCCGTCGTCAGGAGTGCTCGTCGCATCAGGCAGGTCGTCCTTCTCTGCGGGGGACGCGGCTGGTCGTGCGCCGGCGTCCTGGCGGACAGTGCACACCGGGGCGGTGGTCGGCCACACGGGACCCTGGGCAACCGGGGTTGTGTGCCGCGTGGCGGTGACCCACCGGGTCAGTGATCGCCCGGTGTGTCACGAGGAGGGAGCGGGTCCCGTCCCGCCGTCCCGGCGATCGGACAGGGCTCCCGCGAGGTCGGCGATGGACGCCGGACCCACCCGGCAGCACCCCCCGACCAGGCGGGCGCCGGCGTCCATCCAGCTCAGCGCGGTGTCCGCGGAGAGGCCGGGAGTGCCGGTCCACCGGCGGCCGGCGGCGTCCCAGCGCTCTCCGCTGTTGGGGTAGACGACGACCGGCTTGCCCGCCACTGAGGCAGCGGTCACAGCAGCGAGGACGCCGCCGGGGTCGGTGCAGTTGACGCCGACCGCCACCACGGCCTCGACCCCGCGCGCCATCGCGAAGACCTCGGCGGCCGGCTCACCGCGGCGGGTGCGCACGACGCCGTCGCCGTCGAGCACCGTGGTGAGCGACAGCCACACCGGCAGGCCCAGCATGTCCGCCTCCTCCACCAGGGCCTCGGCCTCGGCGGCCGCGGGCACCGTCTCGCAGGCCAGGACGTCGGCGCCGGCCTCGGCCAGCCACTGCATCCGCGGCCGGTGCCACTGCCGCAGCCGCTCCACGCCCAGCTCGTCGGCGTAGTCGCCGGTGTACTCCGACCCGTCGGCGAGGGCAGCGCCGTAGGGGCCGACCGACCCGGCGACCCACGCCTCCGGTGCCCCGTGCTCGGCCAGGTGCACCGAGCGGACGACGAGCCTGCGCGCCTCCGCGGCGTCCAGTCCGGCGGCGGCCAACCCCTCCACCGACACCTGGTAGCTGGCCGTCGTCGCGACCTGCGCGCCGGCGGCGGCGAAGGCGGCGTGCGCGGCCACGACCGCGTCCGGGTCGTCGTGCAGCAGCCGTGCCGACCACAGCGCCGACGACAGGTCGTGCCCCTGCGCCTCCAGCTGGGTGGCCAGGCCGCCGTCGAGGACCACCGGTCCGGCGGCCAGCGCGGTGGCGAGGGGGAAGTCGGGCATGGCCCCGATGGTGCCCGGCGCGCTCGGCCTGCGGTGCCCGCCGCCCGCCCCGAGCATGGGGGTCATGGTCTTCATCTGGAGCAGCGGCTGGGGTCCACGGCGGCGCCGGCGCGGACCGCGGTACGGACCGGCCTACGGCTACGGCCGGCGCTACGGCCCCGCGTTCGGCCACGGCTACGGGTACGGGCCCCGACGCCGCTCCGACCGCGACGGCTCGTGCCTGCGCGACCTGCTGTTCCTCAACACCGGGTGCTGCCTGGCCAACGCGATCGGCTGCGGCGTCGAGGGGCTGTTCCTCGTGCCGACGACCGTGCGGCACGTGCACGCCACCGGCACCGGGCGCCGCGGGACGCTCCTGCGGGACCGGCTGGTCGCCGCCGTCCGGGTCTACCAGCGCGAGGTCAGCCCCCGCCGCCCGCCGTGCTGCCGGTTCGAACCGACCTGCTCCACCTACGCCGTCCAGGCGCTGGAGCGGCACGGCGCCGGGCGCGGCAGCTGGCTCACCCTGCGCCGGCTGGCGCGCTGCCGGCCCGGCGCGGCCGGTGGTGTCGACCCGGTGCCGGCGGCCTGACGCTCAGCGGCGCGAGCGCACCCGCGTCGTCGAGAGGACGAGCAGGAACGGCACCAGGCCCAGCAGCGCGGTGACGCGCAGAGTGCCCGCCGCCGCGACCACCAGGGCGAGCGTGGCCAGGGGGACGTCGGTGACCTGCCAGCCCGAGAGCGTCCGCACCGGCGCCGGCCAGTCGGGCAGGGCGCCGCGGGCCGCGGCGGCGCAGGTGAGGACGACGGCCACGGCCGCCACCGTGACGGGCCCGGCGGCGGGGGTCGTCGTCCGCGTGTCCGTGATCACGCGCGGCAGCCTGGCACGCGGCGCTCCCCGCCCGGCACCTCGAAACAGACGTGTCGCCACACTGGGGGACGTGCCCGCTCCCGACGACGCCGCAGGCGACCTGCCGGTCACCGGCTCGCTGGCCGTGCCCGCGGCAGCGCTGCACTGGCGGTTCTCCCGCTCGTCGGGGCCGGGTGGCCAGGGCGTCAACACCGCCGACTCGCGGGTGGAGCTGTCGATCGCCCCGCTGGAGCTGCCCGGCCTGTCCGACGTCCAGTTGCAGCGGCTGGCCGACCGCCTGGCCGGCCGGCTGGTCGACGGCGTCCTGACCGTCACCGCCAGCGAGCACCGCCAGCAGCTGCGCAACCGGCAGGCCGCCCGCGAGCGGCTGGCCGCCGTCCTGCGCGCGGCGCTGGCCCCGCCGGCCGCGGCGCGTCGGCGCACCAGGCCCACGCGGGGGTCGCAGGAGCGGCGGATCCAGGCCAAGAAGCAGCGCGGCCAGCTCAAGAAGCAGCGCCGCTCCTGGGACTGACGGGGCCGATGCCCGACGACCCACGGAGCAGCACTGTCCCCGCCGACGCTCGTGCTCTGCCCACCGTGGTGGGCAGAGCACGATCCCCGTGGGGAAGAGGTGCACTGCGTCAGGTGCCCGTGACCTGACCCCGCCGCCGCTCGAGGAAGGCCCGCTCGACGGCGGTGCCGGCCAGCGCGATCGCCGCGTCGTAGGCCGCGGCGGCCTCCGCCTCGCGGCCCAGCCGGCGCAGCAGGTCGGCGCGGACGGCGGGCAGCAGGTGGGAGCGCGGCAGGTCGAGGTCGTCGACCAGCGCGAGCGCCGCCGCCGGGCCGTGCACCTCGGCCACCGCGACCGCCCGGTTGAGCGCCACGACCGGGCTCGGGGTCAGCGCCGCCAGGTGGTCGTAGAGGGCGAGCACCTGGGCCCAGTCGGTGTCCGCGGCGGTGGCGGCGTCGCTGTGCACCGCCTGGATGGCCGCCTGCACCTGATAGGGCCCGGGCGCGCCGCGGCGCAGGCAGCGCCGCACCAGATCCTGTCCCTCGGCGACCAGCGCGGCGTCCCACAGCCGGCGGTCCTGCTCGGGCAGCGGCACCAGGGACCCGTCCGGCGCGACGCGGGCGGCCCGCCGCGACTCGCTCAGCAGCACCAGTGCCAGCAGGCCGAGCACCTCGGGCTCGTCGGGCATCAGCCCGGCCAGCTCGCGGGCCAGCCGCACCGCCTCCGCGCACAGGTCGGTGCGCACCAGCCGGTCGCCGGAGGACGCCGTGTGTCCCTCGGTGTGGATCAGGTAGACGACCGCGAGGACGCCGGCCAGCCGGTCGGGCAGGTCGGCCTCGGCCGGCACCCGGTAGGGGATGCGGGCGTCGCGGATCTTGTTCTTCGCCCGCACCAGGCGCTGCGCCATCGTCACCTCGGGCACCAGGAAGGCGTGCGCGATCTCCGCGGTGGTCAGGCCGCCGACCAGCCGCAGCGTCAGCGCGACGCGGGCGGCCGGCGCCAGGGCGGGATGGCAGCAGGTGAACAGCATGCGCAGCCGGTCGTCGCGCACGGCGCCTTCCTCGGGTGGCGGTGAGGGGTCGGCGAGCAGTGCCGCGGCGCGGTACCGGTCGGTGCGGGTCGATTCGCGACGCAGCCGGTCGATGGCGCGGTTGCGGGCCGTGGTGACGATCCAGCCGGCGGGGCTGGGCGGCACGCCGTCGGTCGGCCAGCGCTGCACGGCGGTGAGGAAGGCGTCCTGCACCGCCTCCTCGGCGGCGTCGATGTCGCCGAGGAGGCGGGTGAGGACGGCGACCGCGCGCCCGTAGGACTCGCGGAAGACGGCCTCCACGTCGGGCACGGGGGCTACACGCCCGGGTTCGCGACCGGGCGCACCTCCACCGGCAGGGTCGTCGCCCGGGCCACCTCGCGGCCCCAGGCCAGCGCCGCGTCGAGGTCCTCGGCCTCGACGACGGTGAAGCCGCCGACGTGCTCCTTGGCCTCCGCGTAGGGCCCGTCGGTGACCAGGAAGTCCCCGCCCGCCGGGCGCACCACGGTCGCGGTCTCCGGCGCGTGCAGGCCGGCGGAGAAGACCCAGGCCCCGGCCGCGCGCATCGCCGCGGTCACCGCGGCCACGTCCCGCATGATCGGGTCGAGGACCTCGGGCGGGGGCGCCTCGCCGTCGGGCTGGATCAGGCTGAGCAGGTACTGCGGCATCGCTGCCTCCTCGGGTGCGGCGGCCGGCACCGTACCGGCCGCTCACCCCCTGTACGAACGGCCGCCGCCCGGATCGACACCCGAGAGCGACGGATCCGTGGAGGCCGGGACACGGGAACCGCGGCACGGCCGAGGACGCCCCGGTCCCGGTGCGTGGGTCAGGTGAGCTCGGGCACGCGGCCGGTGTCGCCGCCGGGAGCGTCAGGTGTCGACTCGACCGGCGCGGGCGGGAGGGGCTCCGGTGCGTCGGGCAGCAGCTCGGC
>DASQNB010000535.1:0-2975 GCA_035645175.1 Geodermatophilus sp. | reverse complement strand
CCGTGGTCGACCGGGATGCGCCGTCGGTGCGGGAACGGCGGCTGGCGCGCGAGCTGCGGCAGCTGCGGACCGGCGAGCAGCTGCACGCCAAGGACGTCGCCGCGCGGCTCGGGTGGTCGCCGTCCAAGGTCTCGCGGATCGAGACGGCGCGGATCGGCATCACCGCCGAGGACCTCGACCGGCTGCTCGACCTGTACCGGGTCCCCGACGGGCAGGCCGACCTGCTGCGCCGCCTGGCGCCGTCGGCCCGGCCGCGCGGCTGGTGGGACGCCTACGCCGACACCCTGTCCGCCGGCTACGCCAACCTCATCCGGCTCGAGGCCGGGTCTCGGGCGCTGCGCTGCTTCGGCGCCCTGGTGCCCCACGCGCTGCTGCAGACCCCGGACTACGTGCGCCAGGTGGTGCTGTCCACCTGGGAGCGGCCGTCACCGCCCGAGGTCGACCGCCGGGTGCAGGTCTGCCGCCGGCGGCAGGAGGTCCTCGACGCCGCGGACCCGATGCAGCTGTGGGCGGTCCTCGACGAGTCGGTACTCCGCCGCGCCGCCAGCGCGCCCGGGTCGCCCGATGGCGCGGCGGTGCTGCGCGGGCAGCTGGACTGGCTGGTCGAGATGGCCGGACGGCCGCACGTCACGGTGCAGGTGCTGCCCCTCGACGCGGGCCTGCCGCCGGTGACCGCGGGCTCGTTCTCCGTCCTCGAGTCCCGCGCCACCGGCGCGCCGGACGTCGTCTACCTGGAGAACAAGACGCGGATCGGGTTCGTCGACGGCGAGCACGAGGTGCACCGGTACGGACGGGCCTTCGAGCTGATCGCCGAGATGGCGCTGGACCCCGACGCGTCGGTCCGGCTGATCGGGCAGCTGGCCCGCCGGTAGCCGTCAGGCGGCGTTCAACGACCTGATGCCGGGCCCGGCCCCCTCCAGGGCGTCCCCGAGCCTGCGAGGGGACCCAGGAGTGGCCCCGTCCCGGGCCCCACCCTGAGCCCTCATGGCTCACTTGCAGGGTCCCGCCGCGAGCCTGCGAGTGGCGGGGGGCAAGGGGGTCCTTCACGGGGAGGACGGTGGCTCCCCTGCAGGGTCCCGCCACGAGCTCGCGAGTGGCGGGGGGCAGGGGGGTCCTCTTTCAGGCGGCGCCGAGGGCGTCGGCCACCCGGTGGTGCGCCACCGCCTCGCCGGCGCGGCTCTGCCGCTCCAGCGTGCGGGCCAGCGCACGCCGCGCCCAGCCGTTCGCCGGTGCCATCTCGACCAGCCGGGTCAGCGCGTCCTCCGCGCGCGCCAGCTGGGCGGAGCCGAAGTAGGCGCGGGCGAGCAGCTCGAGGGCAGCCTCGTTGGCCGGCTCGGCCTCGACGAGCGGCTCGAGCAGGCGCGCCGCCTCGATCGGCTGCCCCATCGCGAGGAAGAGGTCCGCGCGGAGGAACTCCGAGTGCAGGTCGCGCTGGGTCATGCCAGGAGAACCCGCCGACCCGCTCCCGACTTCCCACAGGCGACCGCGGGGAGGATCGTTGTAGAGAATCGTTGTAGTGCATCCAACGAGGCGCAGTTGGCGAAGAACGGTCACCGCACACTCACCCGGGAGTCACCCATGGCACTGCGACCGCACCTCCCGCACCGCACGAAGCCCCGCTCCGGACCAGCCGGCGAGCCGAACCTCGGCGCGCGGGTCTTCACGGTCCAACGCGTGGGCGCCGTCCTGGTGGCGGTGTTCCTCCTCGTCTTCGGCGTCCTGGGCTTCGCCGACGGCCTGGACTACTTCTCGACGGACGGCGAGCGCATCCTCGGTCTGTCGTCCAACGGGCTGCTGTCCACGATCTCGGTGGTCGTGGCGCTCATCCTGCTGGCGGCCGCGGCGCGCAGCCCCCGCGTCGTCTCGACGGTGATGATCGTCATCGGCTCGCTGTTCCTGCTCTCCGCCCTGGTGAACCTGGCGGCGCTGCGCACCTCCTTCAACCTGTTGGCGTTCGAGTTCGAGAACGTCGTCTTCTCCGTCGTCGCCGGCCTGCTCCTGCTGACGCTCGGCGCCTACGGCCGGATCAGCGGGCACCTGCCGTCCGACAGCCCCTACGCCCGGCCCGGCACGGATGACGAGGACCTCGACCTGACCAGCGACCTCCCGGCAACCCCGGCCGAGGTCGCCGCCGAGCGGGCGATGCGGGACGCGGAGGTGGCCGTCGTCCAGCACGTCGCCACCAACGACCAGCGCCGCCGGGTGGCGGCGATGGCGCAGGTGCACAACCGGGCCGAGCGCCGACGGGTGTGGATGTCCTTCGACGAGGCCGGGCGCGAGCTCCGCTGAGCCGCGACCCGGTGACCGGCGGGGTCCGCCGCCGGTCACCGGCCAGGACGGCGGGACGTACCCTCGGCCGCGCCATGACCGCCAGCCCCGCCGCCGCCCGCGTACGCGCCGACGCGTGTCCCGGGGCGCTGCAGACGCACGCGGCCGCCGACGGCGCCCTGGCCCGGGTCCGGGTGCCCGGCGGGCTGCTCACCGGTGATCAGCTGCGGACCCTGGCGGCCGCGGCCCGCGACCTCGGCGACGGGGCGCTGGAGCTGACCAGCCGGGGCAACGTGCAGCTGCGCGGGCTGGCGCCGGGCGCGGAGGCCGGCCTGGGCGACCGGCTCGCCGCCGCGGGCCTGCTGCCCAGCCCCACGCACGAGCGGGTGCGCAACGTCCTGGCCAGCGCGCTCACCGGCCGCGCCGGCGGGCACGTCGACGTCCGGCCGTGGGTGCGGACGCTGGACGCCGCGCTCTGCGCCGACCCCGCCCTGGCCGCGCTGCCCGGGCGGTACCTGGCCACCCTGGACGACGGCCGCGGCGACGTCGCCGGCCTCGGTGGGGATGTCGGCCTGCTCGCCCTCTCCCCGGACACCGTGGCGCTGACCCTCGCCGGCGCCGACTCCGGCCTGCGCGTCCACCCGGACGACGCCGTTCGACTCGCCCTGGCCGCCACCCGCGCCTTCCTCGCCGAACGGGCGGCGCAG
>DASQNB010000534.1:0-1615 GCA_035645175.1 Geodermatophilus sp. | reverse complement strand
CGTCGGCCTCTGCCGTCTTCTCGATTAAGGCACCCGTGTGAGGGTCGCGGGTCCCCCAGCCAAAGTTCATCGTGCCCAGGCACAGGCGGGAGACCGACAGGCCGCTACGCCCCAGGTGCGTGTACTCCATGGGAGCCACGGTCCTCCCGCGGCCCGCCCACCGCGACGGCCTGGGCCGCCAGTGGAGGCCGATGCCATCGCGGCCGGCTCGGTGTCGCGGCGTCGAACGCGGAGGGTGCGGGGTCGGTCTGCGGCACGTCCCGGAGCCTGCCTGGGTGGGGGTCCATGGAGTACACGCACCTGGGGCGCAGCGGCCTGTCGGTCTCCCGCCTCTGCCTGGGCACGATGAACTTCGGCTGGAAGACCGAGGAGGCCGACGCCCACGAGATCATGGACCGGGCGCTCGCTGAGGGCGTCAACTTCTTCGACACCGCCAACGTCTACGGCTTCGAGGCCGGCAAGGGGCGCACCGAGGAGGTCCTCGGCACCTGGTTCGCCCAGGGCGCCGAGCGCCGGGACAAGACGGTGCTGGCCACCAAGGTGTACGGCGGCATGTCCGACTGGCCGAACGACACGTTCCTGTCCGCGCGCAACATCGTCCGCGCCTGCGACGCGTCGCTGCGCCGGCTGCAGACCGACTGGATCGACCTGTACCAGTTCCACCACGTCGACCTGGACACGCCGTGGGAGGAGATCTGGCAGGCCTGCGAGACGCTGGTCGCCCAGGGCAAGGTGCTCTACGTCGGCTCCTCCAACCACGCCGCCTGGCAGATCGCCGCGGCCAACGAGGCAGCCGCCCGGCGGCACTTCACCGGCCTGGTCAGCGAGCAGTCGCACTACAACCTGCTCACCCGGCACGTGGAGCTGGAGGTGCTGCCGGCGGCCCGGCACTACGGCGTCGGGGTCATCCCGTGGAGCCCGCTCGCCCAGGGGCTGCTGGCCGGCGTGCTCGGCGACCAGGCCGGCGACCGCCGCCACCTCGAGCGCAACCGCGAGCGCATCGAGCAGCACCGGCCCGCGCTGCAGGCCTACGAGGACGCCTGCCGGGAGTGGGGCTCCGCGCCGGCGGACGTCGGGCTGGCCTGGCTGCTGCACCAGCCGGCGGTGACCGCGCCGATCGTCGGACCGCGGACGACGGAGCAGTTCGAGGGCTCGCTGCGGGCCCTCGACGTGCGGCTCGACGAGGCCCAGCTGGCCCGCCTCGACGAGATCTTCCCCGGTTACCAAGCGGCACCGATGGAGTACGCCTGGTGATCTGACCGAGCCTTCGGCAGCGCTCCGTCAGCGCCTGGCCACGCAGCGTGACACTTCATCGCCCGGACCCCCAGGACTGGGGGTCCGGGCCCCCTCCGTCCGCGTGTGCCCGGCACCCGCCCCTCCCCCGGAGCCTCGGACCCACGAGAGCGGCCGCTGGGGGCGGGCTCTCCGACGCCGGGGGGCTGGTGCAGGTGCACGGGTACGGGGACCAGACGGATGGGGTGTGCCCGTTCAGCGGAGCGGGCGCCGGGGACGACGGGACGGCGCGCAGCGGGGTCTCCCGCCGCGCGATGCTGGCCGGGCTGGCGAGCCTGGCCGCGCTGCCGGTGCTGAGCGGGACCGCGCACGCCGCACCGGC
>DASQNB010000533.1:0-3945 GCA_035645175.1 Geodermatophilus sp. | reverse complement strand
CGGCGGCCGGGTCTGCCGCCGCGTCCGCCATCGCGGCG
Organism: Geodermatophilus sp.; assembly: GCA_035645175.1. Lineage (GTDB taxonomy): Bacteria > Actinomycetota > Actinomycetes > Mycobacteriales > Geodermatophilaceae > Geodermatophilus. The sequence goes on along the minus strand of DASQNB010000533.1, from coordinate 3,907 downwards.
AAGGTCCGCAGGTACAGCAGCAGGACCGCGGTGGCCAGGACGGTGATCAGCAACTTCACCACGACCCAGTAGTGCCGCAGCAGGCCCCATGCGGTGCCGACCGATTGGACGACGCCGGTCACCAGGGACAGCAGGGCCAGCGGCACCAGGACGAACCGGGCAGCAGCGTCCATGACCAGGTAGCTGCCGCGGACCGTGGTCGCGTCGTCGCTGGTCAGGCCGACCACCGAGATCGCGACGAAGGTGAGGACGGCGCCCACCCAGCCCACGGACACCGTCACGTGCACCGCCACGGCCAGCCTCCGGACGCGCGGGGACAGGGTCACCCGTCCACCGACACCAGGACGTCGGGCTCGCTCTGCCATGCGGGGGACGACAGATGCCAGCCGGGGCCGTGCTCGCCGCCCAGCGCCCAGAAGACGACCAGCAGCAGCAACAGGAGCACCGTGACCGCGAGGGCCAGGGTCACCCAGCGGGGCCGACGGTGCCCGGGCTCTGCATCGGGGGACATGGACGTTCCTCCTCACGACGGCGACGTCCGTACTGTACGAGACACGCTGTCTACGAGGATGACACCATGTGCACGCTGCGGCCGTGTTCGTACGATCGCCACGTGCCGAAGCTGTGGACCGAGACCGTCGAGGGTCACCGCCGTGAGGTGCGGGACGCCGTCCTGGACTCCACCGCAGCACTCGTCGGCCGGCACGGTCTCCGTGCTGTGACCATGTCCCGCGTCGCCGAGGAGGCAGGCATCGGCCGGGCGACGCTCTACAAGTACTTCCCCGACCTCGAGTCGATCCTGCACGCCTGGCACGAACGGCAGATCACGTCCCACCTGGCAGAGCTGGCCGCCCTGCGGGACGGCGGCGGCACCATCGCCGAGCGCCTGAGGGCCGTGCTCGCCGGCTACGCGCGGCTCTCGAGGGCCTCGCGGGGACACCGCGAGAGCGAGCTCGCCGTCCGGCTGCACGGCGGCCAGGACGTCGTCCGCGCGACCGGACAGCTGCACGAGATGGTGGCGGAACTCATCGAGGCCGGGGCCCGGAGCGGCGAACTGCGCAGTGACGTCCCGGCCGAGGAGCTGGCGACCTACTGCCTCCACGCACTCGCCGCCGCCGGCGACCTCGCCTCCGAGGCAGCGGTGCACCGACTCGTCGACGTGACCCTCGCAGGGCTGCGCCCGGGGACCTGACGCGAGCACCCGGGCGGGCGGAGCACCGGAGCCGACCGGCGCCTCGCCAGTCCTGGGGCCGGCCGCTGGGCGGTTCAGGCGGGCACTCCAGGTGCGCTCCGCCCCCGTGCGACACGCCCCATCGCTACCCTGACCGACAGGCCGCCGTTCGGCGGAAGGGGTGGCCATGACGTCGGCAACCGAGCTCCAGACGGAGCGGCACCTCCTGCGGTGGAGCGGGATCCTGCTCCTCGTCGGGATCGTCCTCACCGCAGCCGTGACCATGCTGTTCCACCCGTCCGGCGACGAGGACGTCCACGAGGCGATCTTCGCCGAGTACGCCGCGAGCGACTCGTGGGAGTGGGTCCACCTCGCGCAGTTCGTCGGGGTCCTGCTGGCCCTCGGTGGGCTGGTCGTCCTGCACCAGGCACTGCGGCCCAGGGCGCCGACGCTGTCGACGTTCGCCGCGGGACTCACCGTGGCCACGGCCGCCGTCTGGGCCCTGCTGCAGGCCGTCGACGGGATCACCCTGAAGCAGGCCGTCGATGCCTGGGTCGCCGCCGACGGGTCCGACAAGGCGGTCCGCTTCGCCGACGCCGAGATCGTGCGGTGGACGGAGTGGGGTGCGCAGAGCTACTTCCGCGTGCTGATGGGCGCGACGCTGCTGGTGTTCGGCGTGGCGATCCTCGTCGCCCGACTGCTGGCCGGCTGGACCGGCTGGGTCGCCATCCTGGCCGGGATCCTGTCGCTGAGCGTCGGGGTCGACGTCGGCTACAGCGGCCTCGACAGCGGGTTCCAGCAGATCGCCTCTCCCGCCTTCCAGGTCCTCATGCTGGTGTTCGGCGCCGGCGTCGTCGTCGCCGCGGCACACAGCGGCGCGAGCGGCTCAGCCCACGACTGACAGGCTCCGCTCCTCCGGCGACAGCTCCCTCGAACGACCCAGGCGGCGTACACCGCCGACGGCGCGCCGCAGTGCTCAGCGAGCGTCCCGACCGACCTCGTCCGAGGGTGGCACGCGGTGTGGCGCGGAGCTCCATCATCGATCTTGGCGCGTCGTGTGGTGAGGAACTGGCGCACCCCGGTCCGGTTGTCCACGCGATCCGCGCTACGGCGACGGGCACGGCGTCTACCCGCTGGCCGAGACCGCGCAGGCGCACCTCGCGGTGGAGCAGGGCGCCGTCGGCAAGGTGCTGATCGACGTCACCGCCTGACCGGGGTCGCTCGGTGACGCACACCCTCACCGGCGACCCCGACCGGCCTGGTGGCGGCACCTCCCGGTGCCGTCACTCCCGGCCTCAGCAGTCGGCCGGCTCGACCCACACCGTGGCCGGCTCGCCGTCGGGCACGCCGAGGAACGTGGCGTAGGCCGTCGCGTTCTCGGAGTCACTCGGGTTCCGGGCGATGTGGACGTTGCCCTGGCCCGGATCCATGAACGCCTCGCCCTGCCGGTACGTCCTGGGGACGCAGTCGACCGCGTTGGTCACCTCGACCTCGCCCTCGGTGACGGTGACCACCGCCGGGCCCGGGTGGGTGTGCCAACCTGACGTACCACCGGGTTGCCAGGTGACCCGCACGACGAGGGCGGTCTCCGCGCCGTCCCAGAGATCGGACTCGAGCGTCGGTCCACCGTCGTAGGTGATCTCGAGCTCACCCTGGACGTCGTCGGTGAAGGCCGAATGCGGCGCGAGGACCTCGCCCTCGAAGCCGCTGGGTCGGTCCACCTCGGGCGGCGGCTGGTCCTCCGCGGTCGCAACTCCCGCACCGACCAGGACGGCCGCAGCGGCCGCAGCCAGGATCGTGATCGTTCGTCCCCGCCGCGGGGGGAGTGTGGAGGCGTCCATCGTCCGCTCCTCTTCCGGTCGGGCCGCCGGCTGTGTGCCGCTCATCGGTCCCACGCGGCGCTCCGGCTCACAGGGGGCGGTGGCTCACCCCCCGCGAGCACGCACTACCCCGGCCGGTCCGGGGGGCATCCCAGACCGGCCGGGGCACCGCCGCGCCGCACCGCTGCGCCACCGGACGACGTCAACGAGCGAGAGGGGCTCCCGCCCGGACGACCACCCGGCTGCGCCTGGTGCATGCCGTGAAGGGGGCGTGCACATGCAACAACAAGAGAAGACGCGGCAAGCCGGAAGATGATTGCGTCAGGTCCAGGCACTCCTCCTGCCGCACCTCTCCGACGACGATGCGGGAGGGCCGCATCCGCAGCGCCTCCTTCACCAGCCGGCGCAGCGGGGTCTCGCCGGCGCCCTCGAGGTTGGGCAAGCGCGTCTGCATCGCCACCATGTCGGGCAGCGGCACGCGGAGCTGAAAGACCTTCCGGTATGTGGTCACGCAGATCATGACCATCAGGGGCCCGGTCTTTGGGCGGCGGACCTGGCAACAGGCCCGCCCGTGACGTCAGCGCCGACGTGAGGCCGGGCACGGTTGGCGCATGCCTGACTTGGCCGACCGGGCTGGTTCAGTCCGGCCGGATGTTCTGGTTCAGACGGAACACGTTGCCGGGGTCGTACCGCCGCTTCAGCGCGCGGAGTCGTTCGTACTTCGCCTCGCCGTAGGCCTGCCGCACGCGGGCGTCCCCCTCCTCCATGAGGAAGTTGACGTAGACGCTCGTGTGGAAGGGCGCCAGGGCCGACCAGTAGTCGCGCGCCCACTGCCGCTGCGCGTCGAACCCCTCCGCCGTGGCGGTGTTGCCGTTGATGTTGACGGTGAAGCCGGCGCCGCGGCCGACGTACGGAT
>DASQNB010000532.1:0-2053 GCA_035645175.1 Geodermatophilus sp. | reverse complement strand
GACCGTGAGCTCGAACTCCTCGCGGCGCAGCTGCTCGACGAGGATCGCCAGCGCCAGCTCGCCGCGGCCCTGCATCTCCCAGGTGTCGGGGCGGTCGGTGGGCAGCATGCGCACCGAGACGTTGCCGACCAGCTCCTGGTCCAGGCGGTTCTTGATCAGCCGCGCGGTGAGCTTCTTGCCCGACCGGCCCGACAGCGGCGAGGTGTTGATCCCGATGGTGATCGAGATCGACGGCTCGTCGACGGTCAGCGGGGGCAGCGGCCGCGGGTCGTTCGGGTCGGCGAGGGTGTCGCCGATCATGATGTCCTCGATGCCGGCGATGGCCACCAGGTCACCCGGGCCGGCGCTCTCGGCCGACGTACGGGTGAGGCCCTCGGTGACCAGCAGCTCGGTGATCTTGACGCGCTGGATCGAGCCGTCGGTCTTGCACCAGGCGACCTGCTGGCCGTTCTTCATCGTGCCGGAGTGGAGGCGCAGCAGCGCCAGCCGGCCGAGGTAGGGCGAGGCGTCGAGGTTGGTGACCTGGGCGCGCAGCGGCTCCTCGGCGTCGTAGACCGGCGCCGGGATGGTGTCCAGCAGCGTCTTCACCAGCGGGCCGAGGTCGGGGCTGTCGGGGCTGGTGCCGTCAGCGGGCCGGGTGAGCGAGGCCTGCCCGGTCTTGCCGTTGCTGTAGACGATCGGGAACTCGAGCGCGTCGGTGTCCAGGCCGTTGTCCTCGAGCAGTTCCATGAACAGCTCGTAGGTCTCGTCGACGACCTCGGCGATGCGGGCGTCGGAACGGTCGGTCTTGTTGACCACCAGGATGACCGGCAGCCCCTTGCCCAGCGCCTTGCGCAGCACGAAGCGGGTCTGCGGGAGCGGGCCCTCGGAGGCGTCCACGAGCAGCACGACGCCGTCGACCATCGACAGGCCGCGCTCGACCTCACCGCCGAAGTCGGCGTGGCCGGGGGTGTCGACGATGTTGACGACGACGGGGTTCCCGTTGTCGTCGGCCAGGTGGATCGCGGTGTTCTTGGCGAGGATGGTGATGCCGCGCTCACGCTCGAGGTCCATCGAGTCCATGACGCGGTCCTGCGTGGAGTCGTTGTCCGTCCCCTCGCCCTTGGCGCGCCCGAGAGCGCCTGCCTGGCGGAGGAGGGCGTCGACCAGGGTGGTCTTGCCGTGGTCGACGTGGGCGATGATCGCCACGTTGCGCAGGTCGTCACGGGTGGGCATGCGGGAGGGCACCTCGGGAGAGATCAGGGGGTCGGCGCGTCCTCGCGCCCAGACACCGGGGTCAACAGCCGCCGGCCCGGCGACCTTCCCATGCTAGTAGAAGGACCCCCTGCCCCCCTCCGCTCGTGAGAGGACCCCGTCCTCCCCACCCCTCGCACGCTCGGGGCGGGGCCCTGGACGGGGCCGGGGACCCTGCAGGGGGCCGGCAGGCTCACCGCCTCAGACCTGCGCCAGACGCTCCTCCAACTCGGCCGAGAGCCGCTCGGCGGTCCGCAGGCGGCGGTGCTGCCACAGCGCGAGGACGACGGCGGCACCCTGCAGGACTGCGGCGAGCACCCAGCCTCGGTACCCCGGCCCGTCCGGCTGCAGTGACGCGACCACGGTGAGCGCCGCGACGGCGGTCAGGACGACGGGCACGCCCACCCGGTCGGAGCGCAGCCGGTGCCGCTCGGCCGCGAGCCGGCCGGTCCACTGTTCGTCGACTCCCTCGGGCAGCACCCCCGTCGACACCGCGCGCTGCACGGCGGCCCGCTCCCGCGCGGCTGCGGAGACCCGCAGCAGGCCTCCGTTCACGAGGGCCATGGCGACGGCGAAGAAGGCGCTGCGGCCCGCGACCTCGCCCCAGCTCCACGCCTCGTCGAACACCAGGACGTCGAACACCTGCATGGTCGGGCCGAAGAACGCCCCCGCCAGGACGGCCGGCCACAGGACCTCGGTCAGCCGGTCCGGGTCGGCCCGCGTCGTCACGCCGCCAGCCTGGCCGAGCACCGACCCGGAGCGCGAGCGCGACACCGGGTGGTCAGCGGGTGAGTTCGCCTGCCCGCGGCCGGTCGGCCAC
>DASQNB010000531.1:0-3078 GCA_035645175.1 Geodermatophilus sp. | reverse complement strand
TGGCCGACGGCGACCCACCCGCGACGCTGCACCGGCCGGCGCCGTGGGGCCCGGTCTCGGTCACCGGGACGCCGGTCGCCCTCACCCCGGCCGAGCAGGCCGCCTACGAGTCCGGGTGGCAGGAGTTCCGCGCCGAGATGCAGCTGGCCCGCAGGGCCCGGCAGACCGCGCGCGGCCGGGCGGCCCTGCTGCGGTTCCGCCAGAAGGCCGGGCTGATCCGCGTACAGGCCACCGTCGACTGGGTGAGGGCGCAGGTGGAGGCCGAGCGGCAGGTCGCGGTGTCGGTCGAGTTCGTCGAGACGGCGGCCGACCCGATCCGCGAGGCGCTGCTGGACTCGGGCATCGCGGTGGCCTCGATCTACGGGCGCGACCGGTTCGACGTCGAGGCCGAGCGGCTGCGCTTCCAGACCGGGGAGGCGCCGGTGTGCGTCTTCACGGTGACCGCCTCGATCAGCCTGCACGCGGGTGAGCTGCTGCCCTCAGGTCTTCCGGCGTCCACCACGCCGCGGGTCGGGCTGTTCCACCAGCCGCGGTTCTCCGGCATCCAGGCCCGCCAGGTCACCGGCCGCACCCACCGCGACGGGCAGGTCTCGCCCTGGCGGGTGGCTTTCGCCGAGGACACCGTGGAGGAGCAGGTGGCACGGGTGATGGTGGAGCGGCTGGCGGTCAGCGGCTCCACCGCTGGCGCGGACACCTCCGCGCTGCAGGAGATCGCCGAGCTGCTCGACGCCGACTGGCTGCCGCCGGTCGCGCTCACGGAGTAAGAACCACCCTCCCCCCCACGCCCCGCAGGTTGGCCTTGCCCGGAGGCTCACCCCGAGCGTGCGAGGGGGCGAGAGGGGCGAGGTCCTTGTGCTGGAGGGTGGCCGCGCCACCACCTCAGCCGAGCGCCGCGGCGATGCTGGCCACCCCGGCCAGGGCCGACAGCCCCAGCCCGGCTGCCCGGAACCGACGGGCGTCGAGGAGGTGGAACAGGCGACGTCCGGCCACGTGCCCCGCGACCGCCGCGGCCAGCAGCACCAGCACCACCTCCGGCCGGAGGGCCTGTCCGGCCCGCCCCGTGGCGGTGAGCACCGCGGCGCCGAGCAGGTTGAGGGCGAGGAACAGTGCCGCGAGGGTGTCGCGCATCTCCGCTGGGGCCACCTGCCGCCGCTCGAGCCAGAGCACCAGAGGCGGCCCGTTGGTACTGGTCGTGGTGGTGAGCACGCCGGCGAGCAGTCCCACGCCGAGCGTGGTCCACCGGGACGGCATCGCCCGGCCGGGGACCGGGCGCCGCAGGACCTGCAGCCCCACGGCGGCGAGCACACCCACGCCCACCGCCAGCTGCAGCGCCGACTTGCTGACCACGGCGAGCACGAGCACGCCGGCCAGGACCCCGGGGACGGCGGCCAGGGTCACCACCCGGACGTCGGTCCACCGGACGGCCGGCCGAGGCCCGCGGCGCACCAGCAGCAGGAGGAGGGTGGTGGTCGTGGCGAGCACCATCAGCGTGGTGACCGCCTCGGTGGGATCGAGCACGGCCACGAGCGCGGGTCCGGCGATGAGCGCCAGCCCGAACCCGGCGGCGGCCTGCACGGTCGCACCTGCCAGGACGGCGAGGCAGGCGAGCAGCACGCCGGCCATCCTGTCGCACGCTCGGCGCTCACCCGCCTCGCGGAGACGAACTCGAGCGGCCGTCCGTCGCTCGAGGGGCTGCCTACGCCGGCCGGCAGTGCGGTGGCGCGCTGGGAGACGACTCCGGTCAGGCCGGGCAGAACCAGTCGTCGCGATCCTCGGCGGACACGTCCCCCGGGGCGCCCGGTGGCGGGAACGGCTGCCGGAAGGTGAAGGCCGACGGCGTCGGGCCGTGCGCCCGCAGCAGCCGGACCCGCTCCTCGGCGTCGTCCGTCGTCGGCAGTGACCCGCCCGGCACCCACCACAGCGCGGTCGTCGCCTCGGCCGCCCGCTCGAACCACGTCCGGCGCCGCCGCATGACCTCGAGGTGCCGGCCGCCGAACACGTAGCCGGCCAGCGCCTCGACGTCCCGCCAGACGGTCAGGTTGACGATCACCCCGTGGCTGTCACCGACGTCCCAGCCGAAGGCGCGGACGGCGGTGGCGTTGCCGTCCTCGGTCTGCAGCCGCCACACGAACCCGGGACTGCGGTCGGCCTCGGCGTTGACCTCGTCGAGTGCGGCCATGAAGTCGGCCAGCAGCGGGCTGTCCAGCGGCGCGAGCAGCCGGGACACGTTGACCTGGGCGAGGTGGTGATCCACGGCCCGGACCCTACGAGCACCGGCCGGGCCGTCCCACGGCGAAGCGCTCCTGGGCCGCCTGCGGGGTGACACCCGCGCGTCGCCGCGGTGGGCAGGTCCACCCCCTCCGGCACGGGCACCACCGCCGACGCCGGGACGGCGAGCTGCCCGGCGAAGCCGCCGTCGGTGGCGAAGGCGAGGGAGCCCAGCGGCGCGTCGCACAGGTGGTCGTCGCCGGCGAGGCACCAGCGGCACCGGTGGCAGGCGTGCAGGTGGTGGACGGCGACCCGGTCGCCCACCGCCACGGCGCTGACGCCCTCCCCCAGCTCGGCGACCACACCCGCGACCTCGACCTCCCCCGGCCCCGGTCGCGGACGGTCGACCTCCTCGACCGCGAGGGGCTCCCCGACACCGTGGAAGCGGACAGCACGCACGCAACGGCCTCCCTGCACCGGCATGACCCGGACGGGTTCGATCGGTCGGCGGCCCCAGCCGCCCGCTCAGCCCACTCGGGTGGGCTCCCGCGACCAGCTGCGCGAACGCCACCTCCGGGCGCCGGGGGCCCGGTGGCCGACCCGGTGTTACGTTCGGGGTGTACGTGGCACGGGGTGTCCCCGACCGGGGACTGAGAGCACACCCGTCGAACCTGCTCCAGTTCGCACTGGCGAAGGGATGTCACCCGCATGTCCGCCGTCGACCTGCGTGCCGCCCGCGCGGCGCTGCGCGCACGCACCCCCCTGGTGCACTGCCTCACCAACACCGTGGTGCAGACGATCACCGCCAACACCCTGCTCGCGGCCGGTGCCGCGCCGGCGATGGTGGACGCCCCCGAGGAGGCCGGCGAC
>DASQNB010000530.1:0-2108 GCA_035645175.1 Geodermatophilus sp. | reverse complement strand
CATGCGCTTGAACGCCTCGTCGGCGCGGGCGGTGCCGTCGTCGGGCTCGTAGCCGGGCACGGTGGCCCGGATCTTCGCCGCGGTCACGTACTGCCGGGTGCCGAGCAGGGCGATGACCAGGTTCACCAGCCGCTCCGCCCGTTTCGCCGCCACACGTCCAGGCTAGTCACCGCCCGCCGGGGTGGTGGGGTGGGCGGACGGCATGGTGGTGGGGTGGGTCGGCCAGCAGGGCGGCCGGTGAGGGCGCTGGCTAGCCTGCCCGGGTGGGGGAACTCGGAACGACACAGCAACGGATCCGGTGGCGACGCGGCACGGTGACCGCCCTCGGCCGGGCCTGGCGCGACGCGCAGGAGCTCACCGCCGAGGTCCCCGGCGACGGCGAGGTGCGGGCGCTGGCGCACCCCTCCCTGGTCGGCGTCCCGGAGGTGGGCGACACCGTGCTGCTCAACACCACCGCGTGGGCGCAGCGGCTGGGCACCGGCGGCTACGCGCTCGTCGTCGCCGTCCCCGACCGGCTGCCCCCGGACCCCACCGGCCCCGGCCACCTGGTCAAGGCGCGGTACACCCCGCTGCAGGTGAGCGTGCAGGGCGTCGACGAGCAGGACACCGAGCACCACCGCACGATCGCCGACGCCGAGGACGTCGCCGGGATGCCGGTCGTCGTCGCCGACCTGCACTCGGCGCTGCCGGCGGCGCTGATCGGCGTCCTGGCCACCGACCCGGACCTGCGGGTCGCCTACGTGATGACCGACGGCGGCGCGCTGGTCGCCGGCTTCTCCCGGACCCTGTCCGCGCTGGCGCGCTCGCTGGCCGGCGTGGTGACCGTGGGTCAGGCGTTCGGCGGCGACCTGGAGGCGGTCACCCTGCACACCGGGCTGCTCGCCGCCAGGCACGTGCTCGGCGCCGACGTGGCGATCGTCAGCCAGGGGCCGGGCAACCTCGGCACCGGGACGTCGTGGGGCTTCTCCGGGGTGGCCGCCGGCGAGGCGTGCAACGCGGTGACCGTGCTCGGCGGGGAGCCGGTCGGGGCGCTGCGCATCTCCGACGCCGACCCGCGGCCGCGCCACCGCGGGGTCTCCCACCACTCCCTGACCGCCTTCGGCCGGGTGGCCCTGGGCGGGGTGACGCTGGTGGCGCCGCGCGGGCTGGGCTCGGAGCTGGGCAGCCAGGTCGAGGAGGACCTCGCCGGCCAGCCGCAGCGCAACCGCGTGGTGTGGATGGACGTCGACGGGCTGCAGGAGGCCCTGGGCCTGTCCCCCGTGCCGCTGTCCACGATGGGCCGCAGCTTCCCCGAGGAGCGCGCCTACTTCCTGGCGGCGGCCGCCGCCGGCCGCTACGCCGCGCTGCAGGTCCCCCTCCCCGACGACGGCTGATCCGGACGCCGCGCGGTTCCACGGCGGGATCGGCGACGTCGCCCGCCCCAGACGTCCTGAGCGTGCGAGATCGCCGATCTCGCCCCTGGTTCACATCGAGGCGATGAGCTTGTCGACGCGCTCGTCGACGGCCTTGAAGGGGTCCTTGCACAGCACGGTGCGCTGGGCCTGGTCGTTGAGCTTGAGGTGCACCCAGTCGACGGTGAAGTCGCGGCGCTTCTCCTGCGCCCGGCGGATGAACTCCCCGCGCAGCCGGGCGCGAGTGGTCTGCGGGGGCACGTTCTTGGCCTCGAACACCCGCGGCTCGTGGGCCACTCGGTCGACCTGGTTGTTGCGCTCGAGCAGGTAGTACAGCCCGCGGGTGCGGCTGATGTCGTGGTAGGCGAGGTCCATCTGGGCGATCCGCGGGTGCGACATCGGCAGGTCCCGCTTGGCCCGGTAGCGCTCGATGAGCTGGTACTTGGTGGCCCAGTCGATCTCCCGGTCGATGAGCGAGAGGTCGCCGGTGTCGACGGCCTTGAGCACCCGCCCCCACAGCTCGAGCATCTGCCGGTGCACCGGGCCGAAGCCCTCGCGGTCGACGAACTCCGCGGCGCGGGAGTGGTACTCGGACTGGATCTCCAGCGCCGACATCTCCTTGCCGTTGGCCAGCCGCACCTTGCGCCGTCCGGTCATGTCGTGGCTGATCTCGCGGATGGCGCGGATCGGGTTCTCCAGCGTCATGTCCCGGATCGG
>DASQNB010000529.1:0-3283 GCA_035645175.1 Geodermatophilus sp. | reverse complement strand
GCTGGCCGGCCGCAGGACCGACGACGACGGGATGATGGAGCTGCTGGAGCCCTGGCGCGGACAGCGGCAGCGCGTCGTCCGGCTGCTCGGCATCGGCGGCAGCCGCCCGCCCAGGCGCGGCCCGCGCAACGCCCCGACCGACCACCGCCGGTTCTGAAAGAGGACCCCCCTGCCCCCCCGCCACTCACAAGCTCGCGGCGGGACCCTGCAGGGGTCGCTAGACCACCGGGTCGTCGAGCAGGCGCAGCAGGTAGTCCCCGTAGCCGCTCTTGCCCAGCGGCTCGGCCGCCCGGCGCAGGCCGTCGTCGTCCAGCCAGCCCTGCCGCCAGGCGACCTCCTCGATGCAGCCGATCTTGAGCCCCTGCCGCTCCTCGACCACCGAAACGAACTCGGTGGCCTGCCGCAGCGAGGCGAAGGTGCCGGTGTCCAGCCACGCGGTGCCGCGGTCGAGGACGGTCACGGTGAGCCGGCCCTCGCGCAGGTAGTGCTCGTTGACGGCGGTGATCTCCAGCTCGCCGCGGGCGCTGGGCCGGATGCTCCGCGCCACGTCGACCACCGACGACTCGTAGAAGTACAGCCCGGGGACGGCGTAGGAGCTCTTCGGCCGGGCCGGCTTCTCCTCGATGGAGAGCACGCGGCGGTCGCCGTCGAACTCGACCACGCCGTAGTCCTGCGGGTTGGCCACGTGGTAGGCGAAGACGTGCCCGCCGTCGGGGTCGGGGAGCCGGCCCAGGGCCGTGCCCAGCCCCGCGCCGTAGAAGATGTTGTCGCCGAGCACGAGGGCCACCGAGGAGTCCCCGGTGAACTCCGCGCCGATGAGGAAGGCCTGGGCCAGCCCCTCGGGCCGCGGCTGGACGGCGTACTCGATCCGCATGCCCAGCCGGGCTCCGTCCCCCAGCAGCGCCCGGAAGGCCTCCTGGTCACCGGGTGTGGTGATCACCAGCACCTCGCGGACGCCGGCCATCATCAGCGTGGAGAGCGGGTAGTAGACCATCGGCTTGTCGTAGACCGGCATCAGCTGCTTGCTGACCGCCTGGGTGATCGGGAACAGACGGCTGCCGGTGCCCCCGGCCAGGATGATCCCCCGCATGGCCGCCGACGCTACCCAGCGCGACCGGTCACGCCGCCGGGGAACCGAGCCACAACCTCCCGACGAGTGAGGTGCCACCCGGGGTGCCCACCGGCTCCCAGCGGGTCGTCCAGCCCTCGGCGTGCAGCTGCACGATGACCGCGCCGACGAGCGCACCGAGGTTGAGCGCCGTCGTGGTGGTGGCCCGCTCGGGCAGGTGCACGTCGACCACGCCGTCGCCCTCGCCGCCGTAGCGCAGGACGACGGGGAACTCCGGCAGCGCGGCGGTCGCGACCCGGAACGCCGCGGCGACGGCGTCCAGCTCGCCGGGACGGGGGACCAGGTCCGCGCCGGGCACCCGCGTCCCCACCAGGTCGCGGCTGCCGTAGGGGAACAGGTCGCCGGGGCCGAGACGGACCAGCGGCCGGGTGCCGGTGTCCTCGGCCGGCGGGGCGACGGCCAGCCCGCGGACGACGGCGACCGGGATGCCCGCCAGCTTGCCCTTCACCAGGTCCGCGGCGGCGGCCAGCTCGTCGACGAGGGCGATCTGGGTGGTCTCCAGCCGGTTGCCGTGGGCGTCGACCGCGCCGCGGAGGTCGACCAGCGCGGGGATCCCCGCCGAGCCGACGGCGACGTCGGTCAGGCCGTCCCGCCAGGTGCGGCCGAAGGTGTCACTGACGATGACCGCGACCGTGACCCCGAGCAGCTCGCGCAGCCGGTCGCGCAGGGCGCGGGCCGAGGCGTCGGCGTCCTCCGGCAGCAGCACGAGCGCGTCGCCGGACACGTTGGAGGCGTCGATCCCGGCCGCGGCCACCACCCAGCCCTGCGGCGTCTCGACGATCTTCAGCGGGCCGCGCCGGGCCACCACGCGCACGGTCTGCGCGTCGATCGCGCGCTGCCGGGCCGCCTCCCGGTCCTCGCCGGGAGCGACCGGCACGAGCCGGCCCTCGACCTTGGAGACCACCTTGGAGGTGACGACGACGACGTCCCCGTCGGCCAGCCAGGGCGCGGCGCCCGCGACCGCCGCGGCGAGGTCGTCACCGGGGGAGAACTCCGGCAGGCCCCGCACCGGTAAGACGGTCAGGGCGCCGTCCGGCTCACACACGGGCTGCGTCGAGCGCCGCCCGCGCCATCGCGGCGGTCGCGTCCGGTGTGGACATCAGCAGCGGGACGGTGCGCACGTCGACACCGGGGACGTCGGCGGGGTCGCCGGTGTGCACCAGCCAGGCGTCGAGCAGCCCGCCGGCGGAGCGGGCGCCGTAGTGCCGGCCCACCCCCTCGGCGCTGACCTCGACGCCGAGGACCGGGAGGCAGCGGTCGGCCATCCCGCGCACCACCGCGCCGGACACGATCGGCGAGACCCCCACGACCCGGCCGGGCGTGGCCAGCAGCGCCTCACGCAGCCCGGGGACGCCCAGGATCGTGCCCACCGACACCACCGGGTTCGACGGCGCCAGCAGCACCGCGTCGGCGGCGGCGAACGCCTCGGCCACCCCGGGCGCCGGCTTCGCGGCGTCCACCCCCACCTGGACGAAGGCGCGGGCCTCCGGCTCGGCGCGGAGCCGCACCCACCACTCCTGGAAGTGGACCGCCTGCTGCCGCCCCGACCCCGGGTCGGCCACCACGACGTGGGTCTCCACCCGCTGGTCGCTCATCGGCAGCAGTTCCACGCCCGGCTGCCACCGGTCGGCCAGCGCCGCGGTCACCTGGGAGAGCGGGTAGCCGGCGTCCAGCATCCGGGTGCGCACCAGGTGGGTGGCCAGGTCGCGGTCCCCCAGGCCGAACCAGGTCGGCTCGGCGCCGTAGGCGGCCAGCTCCTCCTTGACCGTCCAGGTCTCACCGGCCCGGCCCCACCCGCGCTCGGGGTCGATGCCACCGCCGAGGGTGTACATGACGGTGTCGAGGTCCGGGCAGATCCGCAGCCCGTGCATCGTCACGTCGTCACCGGTGTTGACGACGGCGGTGAGCCGCGCGTCGGGCACGGCCGAGCGGAGACCGGCCAGGAAGCGGGCCCCGCCGACACCTCCGGCGAGGACGACGATGTGCACGAAAGTCATCGTGCCCGATGGGCAGTTGTCCACTGTTCGCCGGGCGTGTCGAGGTGTGCAGCGAGAAGTGACGAACGCCCCGGGACGATTGGGGCTGCTGTGGCGGGGCGCTTACACCGGGCGGAGTTGACGCCTCCGCAACGACACGCGTGTAATTCCCGCGGTG
>DASQNB010000528.1:0-2320 GCA_035645175.1 Geodermatophilus sp. | reverse complement strand
AGATCGTCGACGGCTCGGCCCTCGTCATGGGCTCCACCGCCGAGAACCTGCACGACCGCTTCCCGCACCTCACCAGGGAGCGGACCGACGTCTTCGCGTTGGCCAGCCAGCAGAAGTACGCCACGGCCGTCGCCAACGGGCAGATCGGCCCGGAGCTGGTCCCCGTGGCCACGCGCAGTGCCGAGCACGGCTGGGGGCTGGCCACCGTCGACGAGCCGCCGCGGCCGAACACCACCCTCGAGGGCCTGGCGACGCTGAAGACCCCGTTCCGCGCGCACGGCAACGTGACCGCGGGCAACGCGGCCGGCCTCAACGACGGCGCCACCGGCTGCCTGCTGGCCGCCGAGGAGGTCGCGCTGGAGCTGGGGCTGAACGTCGGCATGCGCCTGGTCGGCTACGGCTTCGTCGGCGTCGAGCCCGAGGTCATGGGCGTGGGCCCGGTGCCCTCCACCGAGCGCGCGCTGGCACGCACCGGCCTGACCATCGAGGACATCGGGCTGTTCGAGCTCAACGAGGCCTTCGCCGTCCAGGTGCTGGCCTTCCTCGACCACTTCGGCATCGCCGACGACGACGAGCGGGTCAACCCGTGGGGCGGCGCGATCGCGGTCGGCCACCCGCTGGCCTCCTCCGGCGTCCGGCTGATGACCCAGCTGTCCCGCCAGTTCGCCGAGCGGCCCGACGTCCGCTACGGCCTGACCGCCATGTGCGTGGGCCTCGGCATGGGCGCCACCGTGATCTGGGAGAACCCGAACTGGGAAGGGGCCGGCACGTGAGCGCCGTCTTCGAGGACGAGGTCGTCACTGCCGCCAAGGTGCGCTACCTGCGGGCGCCCGGGCTGGCCGGCGAGCTCGCCCTGATCACCCTGGACAACGGGCACGACCACACCCGCCCGTCGACCTTCGGCCCCGGCGGGCTGGCGTCCCTGGACGCCGCGCTCGACGACATCGCGGCACGCACCCCGGCGCCCGCGGCGATCGCCGTCACCGGCAAGCCGTTCGTCTTCGCCGTCGGCGCCGATCTCTCCGGCGTCCCGGCGATCACGTCGGCGGCCGACGCGCGGGAGATCGCCCAGACCGGCCACCGGGTGTTCCGCCGGCTCAAGGACTCCCCCGTCCCGACGTTCGCCTTCATCAACGGCGCGGCGCTCGGCGGGGGCCTGGAGCTGGCGCTGCACTGCCGGTACCGGACCATCGCGACGACGTCGGTGGTCGCGTTCCCCGAGGCCTTCCTCGGCCTGGTCCCCGGCTGGGGCGGCACGCAGCTGCTGCCGAACCTGATCGGCATCGACCCGGCGGTCACCGTGATCGTCGAGAACGCCCTCGCCCAGAACCGGACGACGTCCGGGCCGCGGGCTGCGAAGCTGGGCATCGCCGACGCCCTCTTCGAGCCGGCCGACTTCCTCGAGCGCTCGATCGAGTGGG
This sequence comes from Geodermatophilus sp., assembly GCA_035645175.1. GTDB lineage: Bacteria > Actinomycetota > Actinomycetes > Mycobacteriales > Geodermatophilaceae > Geodermatophilus. Next base: position 899 of record DASQNB010000528.1, on the reverse strand, counting down.
CCACGGGCGTCCTCAACGGGGACGTCGCCGTCTCCCGTCCCGAGGTCGACCGCTCGTCGTGGGACGACGCCATCGTCCGCGCCCGGGCGATCGTCGCGGGCCGCACCCGCAACGCCTCCCCCGGCGCCCTCCGGACCGTGGACCTCCTCGACCTGGCCCGCAACGGTGTCGACGGCGAGGCGTTCACCGCCGGCACCGCGGCCGAGGACGACGCGCTGACCGACCTGCTGATGAGCGACGAGCTGCGGGCCGGCCTGTACGCGTTCGACCTGGTCAACAGGCGGGCCAAGCGGCCGGCCGGCGCGCCGGACCGGAAGCTCGCCCGCACGGTCACCAAGGTCGGCGTCGTCGGCGCGGGGCTCATGGCCTCGCAGCTGGCGCTGCTGTTCGTCCGCCGGCTCGAGGTGCCCGTCGTCCTCACCGACATCGACCAGGCGCGCGTCGACAAGGGCGTCGGCTACGTGCACGGCGAGCTCGAGAAGCAGGCGGCCGCCGGCAAGCTGTCCCCGGACAGGCTGAACCGGCTCACGGGGCTGGTCACCGGCTCGCTGTCCAAGGACGTCTTCGCCGACGCCGACCTCGTGATCGAGGCCGTCTTCGAGGAGATGTCGGTCAAGCAGCAGGTGTTCTCCGATGTCGAGGCGGTGGTGTCCGAGACGTGCGTGCTGGCGACCAACACCTCGGCGCTGTCGGTGTCGGAGATGGCGTCGGAGCTCGAGCACCCGGAGCGGGTCGTCGGCCTGCACTTCTTCAACCCGGTCGCCGTCCTGCCGCTGCTGGAGGTCGTGCGCGCCGAGCAGACCGACGACGCGACGCTGGCCACCGCGTTCGCCGTCGGGAAGGCGCTGAGGAAGAGCTGCGTGCTGGTCGCCGACGCCCCGGCGTTCGTGGTCAACCGG
>DASQNB010000527.1:0-5349 GCA_035645175.1 Geodermatophilus sp. | reverse complement strand
CACCCAGGCCTGCGTCGACGTCCTCGACAAGGCGTGCATCGACGAGTGCCCGGTGGACTGCATCTACGAGGGCGACCGGATGCTCTACATCCACCCCGACGAGTGCGTCGACTGCGGCGCCTGCGAGCCGGTGTGCCCGGTGGAGGCCATCTACTACGAGGACGACGTCCCGGACAAGTGGAAGGACTACTACAACGCCAACGTGGAGTTCTTCTCCGACCTGGGCAGCCCCGGTGGCGCCGCCAAGACCGGCAAGATCGGCAAGGACCACCCGTTGGTGGCCGCGCTCCCACCGCAGGGCGAAGGCCACTGACGCGCACGGTCACGGGGACGGCGGCCGGCCGGCTGCCCGACTTCCCCTGGGACTCCCTCACCGGCGCGCGCGCCAAGGCGGCCCGGCACCCCGGCGGTGTCGTCGACCTCTCCATCGGGACGCCGGTCGACGACACCCCTGAGGTGCTCGCCGACGCCCTGGCGGGTGCGGGCAACGCCCCCGGCTACCCGACGGCGCTGGGCACGGCCGAGCTGCGCACCGCGGCGGCAGGGTGGCTGCAGCGGCGGCTCGGCGTGCAGCTGGCCGACCCGCTGGGTGCCGTCCCCTCGGTGGTGCCCACGGTCGGCTCCAAGGAGCTGGTCGCGCTGCTGCCGACCATGCTCGGGCTGCGGGGCGCGGGCACGGTGGTCATCCCGCAGGTCGCCTACCCGACGTACGAGGTCGGCGCGGTGCTGGCCGGGCTGGGCGTGCGGCGCACCGACACCCCGCCGGACGACGCCGCCGGCGTGGTCCTGGTGTGGCTCAACTCCCCGGGCAACCCGCACGGCCGGGTGCTGACCGACGACGAGCTGCGGGCCTGGGTGGGCTGGGGCCGCGCCCACGGCGTCCCCGTCGTGGCCGACGAGTGCTACGCGACCCTCGGCTGGGACGTCGCCCCGCGCTCGATCCTGCACCCGGAGGTCGCCGGCGCCGACCACACCGGCCTGCTGGCCGTGCACTCGCTGTCCAAGCAGTCCACCGCCGCGGGCTACCGCGCCGGGCTGCTGTCCGGTGACCCGGCGCTGGTCCGCCAGGTGTGGGAGGTGCGCCGCCACCTCGGGCTGCTGGTTCCCACGCCGGTGCAGGCCGCGATGGCCGCCGCGCTGGCCGACGACGCGCACGTCGACGAGCAGCGGGAGCGCTACCGCGCCCGCCGCGACCGGCTGGCCCCCGCCGTCCGGGCCGCCGGCGCCCGCATCGACCACTCCGAGGCGGGGCTGTACCTGTGGGTCACCCGCGACGAGGACTGCTGGACGACGATCGACTGGCTGGCCGGGCTGGGCATCGTCGCCGCCCCGGGCTCCTTCTACGGTCCGGCCGGCGGGAGGCACGTGCGCATGGCGCTCACCGCCACCGACGAGCGGGTCGACGCCGCCGTGCAGCGCCTCGCGGGCTGAGCGGACCCCGGGCTCAGCGGGTCAGCTCCAGGCGCACGGCGTCGGGTCCGGCGTCCGAGGGCACCCACCCGCCACCGGGGGTCCACTCCGACCCGGCGAAGGACACCGACCGCAGCCCCAGCCGCTCGGCCTGCGCGACCGCCCAGGTCACCGCCGGCCAGCCGGACGCCGGGTCGACCTCCACCGCGCCGAAGCGCTCGGTGCTGGTCGCGCCGAGCTCCCGCTCGACGACCGCCGCGACCGACGTGACCCGCTGGCTGAGTCGCCCGCTGGGGGCCTGGGGCTCGTAGCTGCAGGTCAGCCGGCCCGGTTCGCCGGCGGTGAAGGCCGCGGTGAGCTGCTCGGCCAGGGTCGAGTGCTGCTGGTAGGCCTCCGGGAAGCCGCTGCGCTGGACCCTCTGGGCGGCATCGGTGACTCGCAGCGACTGCCAGTTCCGCACCTCGACCAGGCCGTCGTAGAACTTCCCGGCCGCGTACACCGGGTCCCGCACCTGCTCGGGGGTGCCCCAGCCCTGCGAGGGCCGCTGCTGGAACAGGCCCAGGGAGTCGCGGTCGCCGTAGTCGAGGTTGCGCATCGTCGACTCCTGCTGCGCGGTGGCCAGGGCGACGACGACGGCCCGCTCGGGCAGCCCCCGGGCCCGGCCGACCGCGGCGATCGTCGCGGCGGAGGAGGCCTGCTCGCTGCTCAGCGTCAGGTCCGTGCCCGCCACGGTGCAGGAGCCGGTGAGCTGCACCGGGTCCGGGTCCCCGATGCTGCGCACCAACGCGACCACCCCCAGGACGACGAGCCCGACCAGCCCCAGCGGCAGCCAGGACCGCCACGACCCGGCCGGCGCGCTCCGGCCCCCGCGCGTCGCGGGCGGCCGGCGCTTCGCTGCCGGGCGGCGAGCCGACGGACGCCGGGCGGCCGTCGTCCGGCTGCCCCGCCGTGCCGCCGCGCTGCGTGTGCTGCTCATCGCCTGCGACTGTAGGTGCGGTTCCTGCACGGATCCTGGAGCCGCAGGAGGGGTGTCGGCCTCCCACAGGGTCCCGCCGCGAGCCTGGTGACCTTCTGGAACGTCCACCCTGCAGGGTCCCGCCGGCCCCGTCCCGGGCCCGCCCTGAGCCGGGTGACGTACTGGAACGGCCCCCTGCAGGGTCCCGCCGGGAGCCTGCGAGCGGTGGGGGGCAGGCGGCCCCGTCCAGGGGCCCGCCCCGAGCCTGCGAGGGGTGGGGAGGACGGGGTCCTTTTCAGTTGCTGTGCAGGGCGGCGTTCAGCTCACCCCAGGTGCCCGTGCGGGGCAGCGCCTCCAGCGCACCGGAGACCGAGTTGCGGCGGAACAGCAGCCCGTCGCGGCCGGAGAGCTCGGCGGCCTTGACCACCGAGCCGTCGGGCAGGGTGACGCGGGCGCCGGCCGTCACGTAGCAGCCGGCCTCCACGACGCAGTTGTCGCCGAGGGAGATACCGATGCCGGCGTTGGCGCCGAGCAGGCAGCCCGAGCCGATCGAGACGACCTGCTTCCCGCCGCCGGAGAGGGTGCCCATGATCGAGGCGCCGCCGCCGACGTCGCTGTCGGCGCCGACCACGACGCCGGCGCTGATCCGGCCCTCGACCATCGACGGACCGAGGGTGCCGGCGTTGTAGTTGACGAAGCCCTCGTGCATGACCGTCGTCCCCTCGGCGAGGTGGGCGCCCAGCCGCACCCGGTCGCCGTCGGCGATGCGGACGCCGGAGGGGATCACGTAGTCCACCATCCGCGGGAACTTGTCGACGCCGAACACCGTCACGTGGCCCAGTGCCGCGCGGAGCCGGTGGACGTTGAACGTCGCCGCCTCGACCGGGCCGGCGCTGGTCCAGGCGACGTTGGTGAGCAGGCCGAAGACGCCGTCCATGTTGATGCTGCGCGGGGTCACCAGCCGGGAGGAGAGCAGGTGCAGCCGCAGCCAGACGTCGTGGGTGTCGACCGGTGCTGCTGCCAGGTCTGCGATGACCGTCCGGACGGCGGCCACCTCGACGCCGCGGGCCTCGTCGCTGCGCACCAGGCCGCCGTAGTCGGGGCCGAGCTCCCCGGACAGCTCCAGCGCACCCAGCCGGGTGGTGCCGGTGCGGGCGCCGTCGGGCGCGCCGAGCCGGGGCTCGGGGTACCAGGTGTCGAGCACCGTGCCCGCGCGGGTCAGGGTGGCCAGACCGGCGGCGACGGCGGAGGGCGGGGCGGGATCGGTCACGGTGACGACGCTACCCAGCGGGCCGCCGGGGGAGTGCCGGCGGTCCGGGGTGAACGGCAGGTGACCGACCGGCGCTTCGGCGCCCTGCGCCGGGTGCCGCCCGTAGGCTCGGGCGTCGTGAGCAACCCGCCCCCGCTGGACCCCACCGCCGACGTCCTGACGCTCACCCGTGCGCTGGTCGACGTCCCGTCGGTGTCGGGCAGCGAGGGTCCCCTCGCGGACGCGGTCGAGGCGGCGCTGCGGGCCCTCGGCGGCCTCGAGGTCGAGCGGGTCGGCGACGCGGTGCTGGCCCGCACCGACCTCGGCCTGCCGACCCGCGTCGTCCTGGCCGGCCACCTGGACACCGTGCCGATCGCCGACAACGTGCCCAGCCGGCTCGACGAGACGACCGGCCTGCTCCACGGCTGCGGCACCTGCGACATGAAGTCCGGCGACGCGGTGATGCTGCGGCTGGCCGGGCGCTTCGGCGTCCCGGGTGCGCGGCCCGCGCACGACCTCACCTTCGTCTTCTACGACAACGAGGAGGTCGAGGCGGTCAAGAACGGCCTCGGCCGGGTGGCGCGGGAGCGCCGCGGCTGGCTCTACGGCGACCTGGCCGTCCTGCTGGAGCCCACCGACGGGGAGATCGAGGCCGGCTGCCAGGGCACCCTCCGAGTCCGGCTGGACACGAAGGGGCGGCGCGCGCACAGCGCCCGCAGCTGGCTCGGGGTCAACGCCGTCCACGGGCTCACCGGTGCGCTCGCCGCGCTGGCCGCCTACCGGCCGCGCGAGGTCGAGATCGACGGCTGTCTCTACCGCGAGGGGCTCAACGCCGTCGGCATCGCCGGCGGGGTGGCCGGCAACGTGATCCCCGACGAGGCGTCGCTGACCGTCAACTTCCGCTACGCCCCCGACCGCGACGAGGACGCCGCCGAGGCGCACGTCCGCGCGGTGTTCGCGCAGGCGCTCGCCGACGGTGCCACGCTGACCGTCACGGACAACGCCGGCGGTGCGCTGCCCGGCCTGTCGGAGCCCGCGGCCGCGGCGTTCGTCGCCGCGGTCGGCCGGCCGGCGCGGGCCAAGCTCGGCTGGACCGACGTCGCCCGGTTCGCCGCCTTCGGCATCCCCGCGGTCAACTTCGGGCCGGGCGACCCGCAGCTGGCCCACACCCGCGACGAGCACGTGCGCGTCGACCGGCTGCAGCCGGCCGAGGACGCGCTGGTCTCGTACCTCTCCGGACAGGCCGACCGATCGCCCACGAGCCAGGAGCCCGCGTGACGACCACCCCCGAGCCCGCCAACGCCCGCAAGCCGCGCCCCACCCGGCACCGCGGACCGGTCATGCTGCGCGGCGGCGAGCCCGACCCCCGTCTGCAGGGGACGACGACCGACTCGCGGCTGCTCGACCGCCGCGGCCCCACCGACTGGGTGCACACCGACCCGTGGCGGGTGCTGCGCATCCAGAGCGAGTTCGTCGAGGGCTTCGGCCTGCTGGCCGAGCTGCCGCGCGCGGTGAGCGTCTTCGGCAGCGCGCGCACCCCGCAGGACTCGCCGCACTACGCCGCCGGCGTGGCGATCGGCGCGGCGCTGGCCGAGGCCGGCTACGCGGTCATCACCGGCGGCGGCCCCGGCGCGATGGAGGCGGCCAACCGGGGGGCGTCGGAGGCCGGCGGGCTGTCGGTCGGCCTGGGCATCGAGCTGCCGTTCGAGCAGGAGCTCAACGAGTGGGTCGACGT
>DASQNB010000526.1:0-2077 GCA_035645175.1 Geodermatophilus sp. | reverse complement strand
ACCACGAGCAGCACCGAGTCCGGCCGCATCGCCGTCCGGCACACCCGCAGGACCTGCCGGGCGGCGTCGTCGTCCCAGTCGTGCAGGACCCGGGACAGCAGGTAGGCGTCGGCGCCGGCGGGCACCTCGGCGAAGAAGTCGCCGCCGGCCGCGGGCAGGTCCGAGCCGGCCACGACCGCGGGCCGGTCGAACAGCAGCACGTCGGCCGACGGCGTCCGCTCCCGGACCGCCCGCAGCAGGGTCCCCGGGCCGCCGCCCACGTCGACCACCGAGGCGAAGCCCGACACGTCGTAGGCGGCCACCACCGCGCCGGCCTCCCGCGCCGAGCGGTCGGTCATCGACGCCTGGAACGCCGCGAGGCGCTCGGGTACGGCCGCGAGCGCGTCGAAGAAGGGCCGGCCCTCGACCAGCTCGAAGGGCGTCCCACCGTCCCGCACGGCGGCGAGGAGCTCAGCGGCCGGCCGGGAGTAGAGCCCGCCGCGGGCGGCCACCGCACCGCGCAGCGAGCCGGGCACATCCGCCCGCAGGAGCTCCCCGACCGGGGTCAGTGCGAAGCGGCCGTCCGGCAGCTCGTCGAGCACCTCCTCGGCGGCCAGCCCGCGCAGCACCCGGCGCAGCGGGTCCGGCAGGGCGCCGAGCTCCCGCGCCAGGTCGTCGGCGCCGCGCGGCCCGGCGGCCAGGGCGTCGGGCACGCCCAGGACGACGGCGACGTGCAGCAGCTGGGTGACCAGGTAGCCGTCGGCCAGCCGGGCCAGCCGGTCGGCGGCGGAGCCGGTCACGACGGGATGGTGGCACCGCCCCGGCGGGCGGACAACGGACCCGGGCGCCGGGTCAGCGGCGGGGGCGGGCGCGCACGTGCATCCGCTCGCCCTGCGGGCCGAACAGGGCCAGCACCTCGACCGGCTCGGGACCGGGGTTGCCGAACCAGTGCGGCGTGCGGGTGTCGAACTCGGCCACCTCGCCGGGACCGAGCACCAGGTCGTGCTCGGCGAGCAGCAGCCGCAGCCGCCCGGAGAGCACGTAGATCCAGTCGTAGCCCTCGTGCGTCTTCTGCTCGGGCTCGCCGCCCGGCCAACCGGGCGGATAGACCTGCTTGAAGGCCTGCACCCCACCGGGACGACGGGTCAGCGGCAGGGACGTGATGCCGTGGTGGACCACCGGTCGCGGGTGGACGCGCGGGTCGCCCGTCTCCGGGGCGCCGACGAGCTCGTCGAGCGGCACCTGGTGGCTGCGGGCCAGTGGCAGCAGCAGCTCCAGGGTCGGCCGCCGCTGGCCGGACTCCAGCCGGGACAGCGTGCTCACCGAGATGCCGGTCTCCTCCGACAGCTGCGCCAGGGTGCTGCCGCGCTGCCGGCGCAGGGCCCGCAGCCGGGGCCCGACCGCGGTGAGCACGGCGTCGGTCGTCACGTCGTCGTCCGCCACGGCTCCATTTGCCGGTCCGGCAACGTCCTTTGTCAAGACGGCGTCGCCCCGGGGAGGCTGTCGCGCATGCACACCGAGGACGACGCAGCACACCGCCGGCACGCCGAGCTCGGGTTCGACGAGGCCTCGTGGGAGGAGCGCTACCGCATCGCGCCGACACTGTGGAGTGGCCGGGCCAACCCGCAGCTGGTGGCCGAGGCCGCCGGCCTGCCGCCGGGCCGGGCGCTGGACGCCGGCAGCGGGGAGGGCGGCGACGCGCTGTGGCTGGCCGGCCGCGGCTGGCAGGTGACCGCCGCCGACTTCTCCACCGTCGCGCTCGCCCGCGCCGCCGCGGCGGCCGAGCGACTGGACCCGGAGGTCGCCGGGCGGGTCGAGTGGGTGCACGCCGACCTCACCCGATGGGAGCCGCCGGCGGGCGCCTTCGACCTGGTCTCCGCGCAGTACTTCCACCTGCCGTCGCACGACCGCGACCCCGCGTTCGCCCGGCTGGCCGCCGCCGTCGCGCCCGGCGGCAGCCTGTTCGTCGTCGGGCACCGGCCCAGCGAGCTGCACACGGGCATGCCGGAGATGTTCTTCTCGGCGCAGCAGGTCGCCGCGACGCTCGACCCGCAGGTCTGGGACGTCGTGGTCTGCGAGGACCGCCCGCGGACGGCGA
>DASQNB010000525.1:0-3078 GCA_035645175.1 Geodermatophilus sp. | reverse complement strand
AGCACGACGTCGTCGTCGACCGAGAACGCGATGGGGTGCTCGCCGGCCAGGGCCAGCTTGCCCTCGCGGCGGACGGCGTCGACCCGCGGCTCGGCCGCGACCGGGTCGACCAGGTCGGGCTGTTCCCCCTCGAGGCCGAGGACGACCGCCTTGACGCTGCCGTGCCCGTGCCCGGTCGCCCCCAGCGACCCGAACAGCTCGCAGCGCACCGCGGCGACCCGGGCCAGCCGCCCCTCGTCGCGGAGGCGGGACGCGAAGGTGCAGGCCGCCCGCATCGGGCCGACGGTGTGCGAGCTGGACGGGCCGATGCCGACCTTGAACAGGTCGAAGGCGCTGATGGTCACCCGTACCTCCCTCTCCCCGCCGATGTCCTGCCACACCGACTGAGGACCTAGGTACACAGTTGGTATATCAGATGTACTGTGAAGGTATGTCGATCCCTCTGAAGAGGCAAGGCCTGTTGGCCGCCAACCTCTACGATCTGGTCGTGAGCGCTGAGCCCCTGGATCTCGACTCGTCTGCTGTCGCGTCACTGGCGGACAAGGCCTACGTGGCGATCCGGGACCGGCTGATCATGCTCGACATCCGGCCGGGCGACCCGATCGACGACGACGAACTGGCCAAGGACCTCGATGTGGGCCGGACCCCGGTCCGCGAGGCGCTGAAACGGCTGGAGGGCGACCGCCTCGTGGTGTCCTACCCTCGGCGAGGGACCTTTGCGACCGGTATGGACATCTCCGACCTGGCGCACATCTCCGACATCCGCGCCCAGCTCGAGCCGTTGGCCGCCCGTCGTGCCGCCGAACGGGCCGTCCGCACGGCGCATGCCGAGCTCGAGGACCTGGCCTCACGCATCCAGCACCTGGACGTCACCCAGATCGACCGGACCGAGCTGATGCGCTGGGACCTCGCCGTGCACCGGGCCATCTACCGGGCGGCCGGCAACCCGCACCTGGAGGACGTCCTGATCCGCTACGACAACCTGGCGACGCGGATCTTCTGCCTGTTCCTCGACCGGCTGCCCACGGTGGACGAGCACGTCGGTGAGCACGTGGAGCTGCTCCGCGCGATCGCCGCCGGCGATGCCGATCAGGCCGACGACCTCGCCCGTGAGCACGTCCTGGGCTTCGAGCGGGCGATCCGTTCGGTGATCTAGAAAGAGGACCCCCTGCTCCCCACCGCTCGCGAGCTCGCGGCGGGACCCTGCAGGGGGCCGTTCCAGTACGTCACCAGGCCCGCGGCGAGCCTCTCGACGGGGCCGGCCGAGGACGCCTCCGGGCGGACTACACCGTGCCGACGGCGTCCAGCACCGTCAGCACGTCCCTCGTGGCCGCGACGTCGTGCACCCGCAGCACCGCGGCACCTCGCTGGGCGGCGATGAGCGCCGCGGCCAGGGAGGCGGGCAGCCGGTCCGCCACCGCCCGTCCGGTGAGCTGCCCGAGCACCGACTTCCGGGACAGCCCGACCATGACCGGGACCCGCAGGCTGCGCAGCCCGTCGAGCGAGGCCAGCAGGGCGACGTTGTGGGTCGGCGTCTTGCCGAACCCGAACCCCGGGTCCACCACCAGGTGCTCCTGCCGGATGCCGGCGTCGAGGCAGGCACGCACCCGCTCGGCGAGGAAGGTGCGCACCTCCACGACGACGTCCTGGTAGCGCGGGTCCTCCTGCATGGTCTCCGGCGAGCGCTGCATGTGCATCAGGCACACCGGCACGCCCAGCTCCGCGGCCGCCGACAGGGCGCCCGGCGACCGCAGCGCCCGGACGTCGTTGACCATGCTCGCCCCGGCCGCGACGGCAGCGCGCATGACCTCGGGCCGCGAGGTGTCCACGGACAACGGCACGGGGACCCGCTGGACGAGGGCCTCGACCACCGGGACGACGCGCGCCAGTTCCTCGGCGAGGGTCGGCGGGCGCGAGCCGGGCCGGGTCGACTCCCCGCCGACGTCGATGAGGTCGGCACCCTCGGCGGCCAGGGTGCACCCGTGCGCCACGGCTCGGTCCAGGTCGTCGAACCGCCCGCCGTCGGAGAACGAGTCGGGTGTGACGTTGAGGATGCCGCAGACCAGTGGCCGCCCCGCCGCGAGCGCCCGTGCGAGGGGGTCCGTCGACGTGCCGGTGCCTGCGGGTGGGCGGTCGGCCAACGCCGTACCGGTCATCGGGTGCTCCGTTCTCTCCGATCCGACCCGCTGCCGGCCCCGTCCAGAGGCGAGCCCGCGAGCCCGCGAGCGGTGAGGGGGACGGGGTCCTCTCTCAACGGCGCGCGGACGTGACCGTGTGCTGCAGGAGGAGTGCCGTCGTGACCGGGCCGACCCCGCCGGGGACCGGTGTCAGCCCGGCGGCACGCCCGGTGACCGAGCCGGCGTCGACGTCGCCGACCAGCCCGCCGTCGGGCGTCGGGTTGGTCCCGACGTCGATGACCACCGAGTCCTCGCCGACGTGCTCGGCCGTGATGAGCTCCGGCCGCCCGACGGCGGCAACGAGAACGTCCGCGGTCCGGGTGACCGCGGCCAGGTCCTTGGTGCGGCTGTGGCAGACGGTCACGGTGGCGTCCCGCTGCAGCAGCAGGTGCGCCGCGGGCTTGCCGACGACGGTGGAGCGCCCGACCACGACCGCGTGCGCGCCGGACAGGGGGATCCCGTGGTGGTCCAGGAGCACGAGCACGGCCTCGGCAGTCGCCGGCGCGAAGGCAGGCAGGCCCGCGGCCAGCCGTCCCAGGCTGAGCGGGTTGGCGCCGTCGACGTCCTTGGCGGGGTCGATCGACGCGGCGAGGTCCTCGAAGACGGCGACGGCCGGCAGCGGGGTCTGCAGGATGATGCCGTGCACCGCAGGATCTGCGCTGAGCGCGGCCAGTTCGGCGCCGATCCGCTCCGGCGTCGCCGTCTCCCCGAGGTCGACGACCGAGCAGGCGATGCCGGTCTTCTGCGCGGCGCGGGCGATGGAGCGGACGTACCAGGCGCTGGACTCGTCGGCCGTCGCGACGACGACGGCGAGCCGGGGCGGTGTCCCGGCGGCGGTCAGGTCCGCGGCCGCGGCGGCGACCTCGGCGCGGATGCCGGCGGCCAGCTCGGTCCCGCTCAG
>DASQNB010000524.1:0-2644 GCA_035645175.1 Geodermatophilus sp. | reverse complement strand
TCGGTGACCAGCTCGGAGAGGACCGCGTTGGCCGACGGCTGGGCCACCGCGTTGCCCAGCCCGCCGACCGCGAGCCCGGCCATGAGGGCGGCCGGGGACCCGGCGAGGCCGATGACGGTGAGCGAGGTCGTCGCCAGGGTCGCGGCCAGTGCGGCGCCGCGGCGCGAGCCCAGCCGCTGCACCAGCCGGCCGGCGGGGCGGGCGAGGGCGCCGGAGACGGCGAACAGGGTCGCGGCCGCCAGGCCGAACAGGCCCAGCCCCACCTCGAGGTCGGCGCGGATCTGCACCGCGAGCGCGCCGACGAGGAAGGCCGGCAGCACGCCGAGTACGGACACCGCGACCGCCTGGACGACGGCGCGCACCGCCGCCGGGGACCGGGCCCGGCCGGCTCCATCGGGGTCGTCGTCCGCCTCGCCGGCCGGGTCAGGCACGCGCGGGCACCCCGAGCGGCCGGCCCACCTGCCCGGCCAGCACCGCCAGCGCCCGGTGCGTCCCGGCGTCCAGGGGGATGCCGGAGGCCCGGCGCAGCGCCCGCTCGGCGGCGGCCCGCTGTCCCGGCGTCCGGACCGGCAGCTCCGGGTCGACCGGGGCCAGCGCGCGCAGCCCGGCGAGCAGGCGCGCGGCCCCGCCGGCCACCTCCGCCGGGTCCCCGAGCCGCGCCGGGTCCAGCACGACGACCAGGTGGCTGACGTCGGGGTGCCCGCTGCCGGCCCGGAAGGTCAGGTTGCCCACGCCCGGACCGGTCGGGCCCTGGGCGAGCACGGCGGTGAGCAGCTCGACGAGCAGACCGAGCCCGTAGCCCTTGTGGCTGGAGCGCTCGCGGTCGCTGCCCAGCGGCAGCAGGGCGCCCCGGCCCGGGAAGACCGCGGCCGGGTCGGTCGTCGGCCGGCCCTCCGCGTCCAGCCCCCAGCCCAGCGGCACCGGGCGGCCGGCCCGCAGCGCGATCTCGAACTTGCCGGCGGCGACCGCGGAGGTCGCCATGTCGAACACCAGCGGCTCCTCGCCGGCCACCGGCATCCCCAGCGCGAGCGGGTTGGTGCCGAGGTGGGGGTGGGCGGCGCCGGTCGGGGCGACGACCGGGCCGGTGTTGGTGGCGGCCAGCGCGACCAGCCCCTGCTCGGCGGCCTGGAACGCGTACGCGCCGCTGGCGCCGTGGTGGCTGCTGCCGCGCACGTTGACCCAGCCGACGCCGTGCGCCCGCGCCCGGTCCACCGCCTCGGCCAGCGCCAGGGTGGTGACCGGGTGGCCCAGCAGCCCGTGCCCGTCGACCAGCGCGACCGCGCCGTCGCCGGCCACCGTGGGCTCGCCCTCGGTGGCGATCACCCCGGTCCGCAGCGCCTGCACGTAGGCCGGCAGCCGCGCGACGCCGTGCGAGTCGATGCCGGACAGGTCCGCGTAGCCGAGGACCCGGGCCACGTCGCGGGCGTGCTGCGGGCGGACCCCGACGGTGGTCAGGACCGCGGTGGTCCACGCGGCGAGCACGTCGGCCGGCACGCGGACGTCCGGCTCGTTGACGGCCACCGGCGGCGTCGGGCCGGCGTCGCCGAGCGCGTCGAAGGCGGCCAGCACCGCGTCGGCGACCGCGCCGGTCGGAGCCGGCGCGGTGCCCTCCGGCGCCAGGTCGTAGGTCCACGGACCCGCCCGCAGCACCGTGTCGACCGCTGCCCGCACCCGCTCGCCGGCCGCCCGGGTGGCGGGGAAGTGCCGCAGCAGGGCGGCCAGCGCGAGGAAGCCGCCCAGCGGGTCGACCTGGTCGCGCAGCGCCCGCCGCGGCGCCGAGCCGTGGGCCGGCTCGAACAGTCCGACGCACCGGCCGCGGACCGGCTCGCCGGGGTGCAGCGAGGCCGACCCGCACAGGGCCGGCGAGCCGGCCCGGCCCGCGGCGAGGTCGGAGAGGATGTCGCCGAGCAGACCCTCGGTGACCAGGACGTCGGGCACCGGGGCGCCCGAGCCCAGCTCGAACGCCGCGCGGTCGACGTACCGGTGCTCGACCTCGACGCCGCGCTCGCGGGCGACGTCGCCGGCGACCTGCCGCCACAGCCGCCCGGTCGCGTACAGGTTGGCCTTGTCCGCGGACACCAGCCGCCCGCCGCCCCGCCGCTCGAGCACGTCGCAGGCGATGTGCACCACCTCGGCGACCCGTTCCCGGGTCAGCCGCAGCACGTCGGCGGCCTCGCTGCCGTCCTCGCGCAGCAGCCGGTCGTCCGCGCCGCCGTACGAGCCGCCGATGAGGTTGCGCACGACGGCCAGCTCGCGTCCCTCGCCGAGAGGGATCTCGCGCACGGAGATGCGCAGGTCGTAGTACTCGCGCAGCCGGTGCAGCGCGACCTCCGGGCGCGGGCACACCTCGGCCGGCACGCGGGGGTCCTCGCCCACCGCGCCCAGCAGGATCGCGTCGGCGGCGTCGCAGGCGGCCAGCGTCTCAGGGGGCAGCACGTCGCCGGTCGCCGCCGCGGCCCGGGCACCGACCGGCCAGGGCCCGGTGACCTCGACGGCGCCCTCCTCGGCGAGCCGGCGCAGCAGCCGCGCCGGCCCGTCGAGCACCTCCTCGCCGACGCCGTCCCCCGGCAGGAGCGCGACCCGGATCACCGCAGCACCAGCTCGCGGCCGACGGTGGTGAGGGCCCGCTCGGTGCCGGCCTCGC
>DASQNB010000523.1:0-1756 GCA_035645175.1 Geodermatophilus sp. | reverse complement strand
GCCTTGCGCGCGTCGCCCCCGGCCACCCGGAGCAGGTGCTCCTCGGCCTCCTCGGTGAGGGTGACTGCACCGTCCAGGCCGCGGTCGCTGGTCAGCGCGCGGCGCAGCACGGTCCGGACGTCGTCGTCGTCCAGTGGCTGTAACGCCAGCGCCAGGGAGCGGGAGAGCAGCGGGCTGACCACGGAGAAGAACGGGTTCTCGGTAGTGGCGGCGATCAGGCTGACGATCCGGTCCTCGACCGCGGATAGCAGGCTGTCCTGCTGGGTCTTGGAGAACCGGTGCACCTCGTCGATGAACAGCACGGTGCGCCGGCCGGCATAGGTCAGCTCGCGCTTGGCGCTCGCGATGACCGCGCGGACCTCCTTGACCCCGGCGTCCAGGGCCGACAGCTGCACGAACTGCCGCTTGGTGGCCAGCGAGATGACGTGCGCGAGGGTCGTCTTGCCGGTGCCCGGCGGGCCGTAGAGGACCAGTGACATCGGCTCGTCGGCCTCGACCAGTCGGCGCAGCGGCGCGCGCGGGCCCAGCAGGTGCGACTGGCCGACGACCTCGTCCAGCGACCGCGGCCGCATCCGGACGGCGAGCGGCGCCCCCGGGTCGACCCCGGACGCCTCCTGCGCCGGCTCGTCGAACAGCGACACCGTGCCCTCACTTCGCTCCCGCGGGGCGCTCCGCTCCTCGCTCGTCCCTCGCTGCGGTGCTCACGCCCCTGTCCGCTCAGAGGTTGCCGACGCTACCCGCGGGGCACGACACGCCTCGTGCAGCAGCGACGCATCGGAGACGTGACGGTCAGCGCCATCGGCCTGGGGGCCATGCCGTTGTCGACCAAGGACGACCGGCCCTCACCGGAGGACGCCCAGGCGGTGGTGCACGCGGCCCTGGACGCCGGCGTGACGCTCGTCGACACCGCCGACGCCTACGCCCGCGACGAGTCGGAGTTCGGCCACAACGAGGAGCTGGTGGCCGCGGCGCTGGCCTCCTACGGCGGCGACACCTCCCGCGTGCTCGTCGCCACCAAGGGCGGGCACACCCGGCGCGGCACCGACTGGGAGCTCGACGGCTCCCCCGCCTACCTGCGCAAGGCGTGCGAGGACTCGCTGCGCCGGCTGGGCGGTGACGCCATCGGCCTCTACCAGTACCACCGGCCCGACCCGGACACGCCCTGGGAGGACTCGATGGGCGCGCTGCGGCAGCTGGCCGACGACGGGCTGGTGCGCATGGTCGGCATCTCCAACGCCGACGTCGCGCAGATCGACGTCGCCCGCTCGATCGTCGGCCCGTCGCTGGTGAGCGTGCAGAACCAGTTCTCCCCCGGCTGGCGTTTCTCCGCCGACGAGCTCGAGCACTGCGCCGCGCACGGGTTGGCGTTCCTGCCGTGGAGCCCGTTCGGCGGGGTGTCGGCGGCCGGGTCGCTGTCGTCGTCGGCGCCGGCGTTCGCGGAGGTGGCCGAGGAGCTCGGGGTGTCGGTGTACCGGGTGACGCTGGCCTGGCACCTGGCGCAGTCCGAGGTCGTCGTCCCGATCCCCGGCGCCTCGCGGCCGTCGTCCATCCAGGACTCCGCGGCCGCGGCGGACCTGCAGCTGTCCCCCGACCAGCTCGCCCGCCTGAACGCCTGAGCCCCTCAGCGCGTGGGGTCGGTCGGCCCCGGCGCGCCGGGCTCACCGGGCAGCGCGGGCTCCTCGGGCTTCGCGTCGATGCCGGCCTCCTTGCGCTGCGCCTCGGTGATCGGCGTCGGCGCACCGGTCAGCGGGTCGAA
>DASQNB010000522.1:0-8673 GCA_035645175.1 Geodermatophilus sp. | reverse complement strand
CACCGGCACGGAGCGCGCCGGCGTCGACTGGTGAAGGACCCCTTCGTGGGTCCCCTCATACGCTCGGGGACGCCTTGGAAGGGGCCATCAGCTCGGGACCTCGCAGGGTCCTCCACTCAGGAGACGCGGACGGCGGAGACGTCGAACTCGATCTGGATGCGGTCGCTGACCAGCACGCCGCCGGTGTCCAGCGGGGTGTTCCAGGTCAGGCCCCAGTCGCTGCGCTTGATCGCCAGCGCACCCTCGAAGCCGACCCGGAGGTTGCCGAACGGGTCCTTCGCCGAGCCGGTCAGCGTGAAGTCCACCGAGACCGGCTGGGTGGTGTCCCGGATCGTGAGGTCGCCGGTGACCGTGTATGTCTCCGCGTCGACCTGCTCCACGTCCGTGGAGGTGAAGACGATCTCCGGGTATGTCTCGACGTCCAGGAAGTCCGCGGAGCGCAGGTGCGCGTCGCGGTCGGCCACGCCGGTGTCGATGCTCGCCGTCGCGATCCGCAGCGTCACCGAGCTCGCCGGCGGGTCGGCGGCGTCGAGGTGCGCCGTCCCGGAGAACTCGCCGAACGACCCGCGCACGGTGGTCACCATGGCGTGGCGGGCACGGATCCCGATGCGCGTGTGCGCGGCGTCGACCTCGTAGTCCCCGGTGACGTCGACGAGCGCGCTGGTGGCGGCGTCGAAGTCGGTGGGGTCCGCGTCAGATGCCCGGTGCTTGCCCACGGTGGCCCTCCCTCCCCCTGGATCCGCACCATCCTGACGGATGCGTCCGGAGCCGCCACGCCAGGGTCCCGCACCGGGCGGTTGCCCCCCGCCGGGGACCGGTGGCAGACCCGGTCGGCTGTGCACGACCGAGGTGTGCGGAGGACGACCGGCAGGTGACCGGGACAGCCGCGGTGGCCGCGCGGCGACGCGTGCCCAGGAGGCGCGGACCGCGCCCGCGAGCCGGCCGGGCGACGAGGTGAGCGCCGCGGGGACGTGGGCCCGCGCCGGCCCACCGCATCGAGCCCCAGGGTGTCGTGGCCGCCGTCCGCCGACCCCGATCGGTGGTCGTCCTCCGCGGGTGTGCGCGACCGTCAGCGGCCGCGCCAGACCGGGGACCGCTTCTCGGCGAAGGCGGCCGCTCCCTCGCGGGCGTCCTCGCTGGCGAAGACGGGAGCGACCAGCTCGGCCTGCCGGTCCCAGCCCTCGGCGGTGGTCCAGTCGGCGCTGCCGCGGACCACGGCCTTGGTCGCGGCCAGCGCGAGCGGGCCGTTCGCCGCGACGGTC
This sequence comes from Geodermatophilus sp., assembly GCA_035645175.1. Taxonomy (GTDB): domain Bacteria; phylum Actinomycetota; class Actinomycetes; order Mycobacteriales; family Geodermatophilaceae; genus Geodermatophilus. Next base: position 7,411 of record DASQNB010000522.1, on the reverse strand, counting down.
GCGGCCAGCGCGAGCGCGCCGTCCAGCGCGCCGCCCTCGGGGGTCAGCCGGTTGACCAGGCCGACGTCGGCGGCCCGGCGGGCGTCGATCGGGTCGCCGGTCAGCAGCATCTCCATCGCCACGTTGGCCGGCACCCGGCGGGGCAGCAGCAGCGCTCCCCCGCCGGCGGCGACCAGCGAGCGCTTGACCTCGGGCACCCCGAGACGCGCGGTCTCCGCGGCCACCACGAGGTCGCAGGCGAGCACCAGCTCGAAGCCGCCGGCCAGTGCCCAGCCCTCGACGGCGGCGACCAGCGGCTTGCGCGGCGGGGTCTGGGTGATGCCGCACAGCCCACGGCCCTCGATGGCCGGGGTCTCGCCGCGCAGGAAGGCCTTGAGGTCCATGCCGGCGGAGAAGGTGCCGCCGGCGCCGGTGAGGACGCCGGCCCGCAGCGCGTCGTCGGCGTCCAGCTCGTCGACCGCCGCGGCCACCCCCTCGGCGACGGCGCGGGTCAGCGCGTTGCGCGCCTCCGGCCGGTTGATCGTCATGAGCAGGACGCCGTCGCGCCGCTCGACCAGCACCTCGTCCACCCGACCCCCTCAGTCCGCCTGGACGACGGCGCCGGCCTCGAGCAGACCGGCCACCTCGTCGTCGCCGAAGCCCCACGCGGCCAGCGCCGTGCGGGTGTCCTGGCCGGGCGCGCGCGGTCCTCCGCGGACGGCGCCCGGGGTGCGGGAGAAGCGCGGCGCCGGGGCCGGCTCGGGGTGCCCGCCCCGGTCGGCGAAGGTGCCGCGCGCGACCAGGTGCGGGTGGTGCGGCGCCTCGGTCAGCCCGAGGACCGGGGTCAGGCAGGCGTCGGTGCCGGCGAACGCCTCGGCCCACTCGTCGCGGCTGCGGGTGGCCAGGACGGCGGCGATCCGCGCGCGCTGCTCCGGCCAGCGGCCGACGTCGAGCTGCGGGCCGTGCTCGCCGGCGTCGATGCCCAGGCCGGCGAGCAGCTGCGCGTGGAACTGCGGCTCGATGGCGCCGACGGCGACGTGCCGGCCGTCGGCGCAGGCGTAGGTGCCGTAGAAGGGCGCGGCGCCGTCGAGCAGGTTGGCCGCGCGGCGGTCGGTCCAGCGGCCGGCACCGAGCAGGCCGTAGACCATCGTGACCAGGGAGCCGGCGCCGTCCACCATCGCCGCGTCGACGACCTGGCCGCGCCCGCTGCTCCCGCGCTCGAGCAGCGCGGCGAGCACGCCGACGACGAGGAACAGCGAGCCGCCGCCGAAGTCGGCGCCGATGTTGAGCGGCGGGACCGGCGCCTCCGCCGTCCCGATGGCGTGCAGCGCGCCGGTGAGACCGAGGTAGTTGATGTCGTGCCCGGCGCGGGCGGCGAGCGGGCCGTCCTGTCCCCAGCCGGTCATCCGCGCGTAGACCAGCCGGGGATTGCGGGCCAGGCACTCGTCGGGCCCGATGCCGAGCCGCTCGGTGACGCCGGGGCGCAGCCCCTCGACCAGCACGTCGGCAGCGTCGGCCAGCCGGAGGACGACGTCCCGGCCGGCCGGGGTCTTGAGGTCGACGGCGACCGAGGGGCGGCTGCGGTTCAGCGCGTCCTGGTCGGCCGGCAGCAGCTGCGTGCCGCCGCCGGGGCGGTCCACCCGGACGACGTCGGCGCCGAGCTCGGCCAGCAGCAGGCAGGCGTAGGGCGCGGGCCCGAGGCCGGCCAGCTCGACGACGCGGATCCCCGCCAGGGGGCCGGGAGGGGTCTGCACGCGTGGCACCGTAACCGGCGGGCGGTCGGCCGGGGTGCGCGCCGCCGTCGAGCTGCGGCGTCAGACCCGGCCGCGGTGCCGCAGGAGCCGGTCGACCAGCGCGGCGGCCGCCGTCCCGGCGTCGGCCACCGCCCGGCGCCAGGGCGGCGTCGCCAGCCGGGACTCCATGCCGGCCAGCCGGTCCTCGAGGGCGGCCAGCCGCGCCGCCTCCCGTACCCGGGCCACGGGTGTGCGGTCCGCCGCCAGCTGCGCCAGCCCCTCGGTCAGCGCGCCCACCAGGTCCACGACCTCGTCGGGTCGCAGCTTGACCGTCCCCACGCAGAGCTGGTCCCGCCACACGCTCAGGTTGAGCAGGCCGACCTCGTCGTGGGTGGCCACGCGGACCGCACGGGCCTTGTCGCGGGCGTCCCACACCCACCGTCCGCGGGCCGGGAGGGGCAGCACCGTCATCGGCACAGGTTGGCGGTGGGGACCGGCCGCGTCAACGCGGCGCGGCGGCGGGCCGGCTCAGAGGCCGGCGTACAGGGTGCGCCAGAACTCGCCCGGCCCGTCGTCCGGGCCGGACGGAAACCGCCCGGTGAGCAGGACGGCGACCACGTCGCGGGCGGGGTCGGCCCACGCGCTGGTGCCGGTGCCGCCGTCCCAGCCGAACCGGCCCGGGGTGGTCCACGGCTCGGCCTGCTCGACGCACACGCCGGTCTGCAGGCCCCAGGAGACCCCGGGCTCGAGGAAGTCGGCCGCACCCGCTCGCTGCGCGGGGGGTGAGGGCGTCGGCCGTCAGCGCGGCCACGGACGCCGGGGACAGCAGCGGGGCGCCGCCGTCGGCCAGCGCGGCGAGGACCGCGAGGACGTCCGGCGCCGTCGACACCAGGCCGGCCGCCAGGCTCTCGAAGTCCGGCGGGACGGCGGCGTCGGGTGCGTCGACCGGGACCAGGCCGTCCCCGGTGGCCTCGTGGACGGTCGCCAGCCGGGCGGGCGGCAGCACGTCCCTGACCGGCTCGAGGTCCACGGGGTTCCGACCCCGGCCGGCCACGGAACTCATCGGCGGCCCCGTCCCGCGCCCCCGGCCCTCTCCTGGCGTCGGCCTCCTCCAGGGCACCGGCCCGAGCCGGCGAGGGGTGGGGAGGAGGAGGTCCTTCGACGAAGGGCTCGGGAAGAGGGTCCTTCTACGAGTGGCGGGAGGCAGGGATCCTCTCTCAGTCGAAGACGACGACCCCCCGGATGTTGCTGCCGGCCTTCATGTCGGCGTAGCCCAGGGCGACCTCGTCGAGGGTGTACGTCCGCGTGACGAGCTCGTCGAGCATCAGCGTGCCCGCCGCGTACTGGGCGAGCAGGTGCGGGATGTCCCACCGCGGGTTGCACCCGCCGAACAGCGCTCCCTGGAGCCGCTTCTGGAACACCGTGAACATCGTGGTGTTGATCGGGAGGCCGGACTGCCGCATCCCCCCGGTCCCGGTGAGCACGACCGTGCCGGCCTTCCGGACCGAGTCGACCGCCTCGGCGATGTGCTCCCCCGCCACCACGCCGACGGTGACGATGGTCGCGTCGGCTCCCTGCCCGTTGGTCATGGACCGGGCGAGGGCGGTCGCCTCCTCCATCTTCTCGGCCGTGTGCGTCGCCCCGAACCGCACGGCGGCGTCCCGCTTGAACTCGACCGGGTCGACGGCGATGACCGCCCGGGCACCGATGGCACGGGCGGCCTGCACGCTGTTCATGCCGACCCCGCCGACTCCCATGACGATCACCACGTCGCCGGGCCGGGCGTCGGACATGTGGGTGACCGACCCCCACCCCGTGGCGACCCCGCAGCTGACCAGCGCAGCCGTCTGGAGCGGCACGTCCGGGTCGATCTTCACCGCCGAGCGCACGTCGACGACCGTGTGCTCGCTCAGCGCCGAGATGCCGTGCGCCTGGACCACCGGCCGGCCCTCGTACGACATCCGGAAGCTGGTGGGGTCGTCGAGTCGCGCCCCGGTGAAGAGCCGGCCCCCGAGGTCGCAGAGGTTCTGCCGCCCGGTCGAGCACATCCGGCACTCCCCGCAGACCGCGGTGAAGCTGAGCGCCACGTGGTCGCCCTCGGCCCACCCCGGGGTGTCGGGGCCGACGCCGACGACGACGCCGGCTCCCTCGTGCCCGCCCGCGATGGGCAGCCGGAAGGCCGGGGAGTCGCCGACGGCGACGTGGTCGTCGGTGTGGCAGAGCCCGACGGCGGCCATCTGCACCAGCAGCTCCCCCCGGCGCGGTCCGTCGAGGTCGACCTCGGTCACCTCGTACTCGCCGGGTTGTCGGTGCAGGACTGCGCTACGGGTCTTCACGGCCGTCCTCTGCTCGGGGTCCCGGCACGGTGCTGCCAGCGACACTGGCACCGGAGGCTATCGACGGACCCGCGGGCCCGCTCATCGTCCTTATCAGCCCGTTATCGTGTCCTTATCAGCCCGTTACCGATCCGCGCAGGCGGGGGTCAGCCGCCGATGGCTGTCAACAGCCGTTGCCGGGCCGGACCGAGCGAGGGGCCGTACCAGGTCAGGTCGCGGCCGGGGACCAGCGCGGTGCGGGTGCCGGGGAAGGCCTCCGGGCCGTCGTCCGCGGTGAAGACGTAGGGCTCGTCGGGCAGGACGACGACGTCCGGCCGGGCGGCGGCGATGGCGGTGACGTCCACCTTCGGGTAGCGGTCGGGGTGCTCGGCGAACACGTTGACCAGCCCGAGCCGGGCCAGCACGTCACCGGTGAAGGTGCGCGGGCCGACCACCATCCACGGGTCGCGCCAGACCGGGACCGCGACCCGGGGACCGGTCGTCGCCGGTGGCTGTGCCCACTGCCGCTCCGCGTCGGCCAGCCAGGCCGGCGTCCCCACGTCGAGCACCTCGCCGAACAGCCGGCGCATCGAGGTCAGCGCCTCGTCCACCGACTCGATGACGGTCACCCACACCGGCACGCCGGCCGCCCGCAGCCGGTCGACGTCCAGGCGCCGGTTCTCCTCCCGGTTGCAGACGACGAGGTCCGGCTCGAGGGCCGCGATCGCCGCGCGGTCGGGGTTCTTGGTGCCCCGCACCCGCGGCACGTCGAGGCCGGCCGGGTGGGTGCACCAGTCGGTGGCGCCGACCAGCCGCTCGGGCACGGTGACCGCCAGCGCCTCGGTGAGCGACGGGACCAGCGAGACCACCCGCCGCGGCGGTCGCGGCAGCTCGACGTCCGTCCCGAGGTCATCGAGAAAGGACCCCCTCCTCCCCACCCCTCGCAGGCTCGGGGCGGTGCCCGGGAGGGGGCCGCTAGACATTGCGCCGGTACTGGCCGCCCACCTCGAAGAAGGCGTCGCTGATCTGCCCGAGCGAGCAGACCCGGACGGCGTCCATCAGCGCGGCGAAGACGTTGCCACCCTCGGTCGCCGCGCGCTGCAGCTCGGCCAGCGCGGCGGGTGCCTCGTCGGCGTGCCGGGCGTGGAAGTCCGCGAGCCGCTGCAGCTGCGACTGCTTCTCCGCCTCGGTGGCCCGGGCGAGCTCGACCGGCTTGGGCGGGGTCTCGCCCGCGTGCGGGTCGAGGAAGGTGTTCACGCCGACGATGGGCAGGCTGCCGTCGTGCTTGCGGTGCTCGTAGAGCATCGACTCGTCCTGGATCCGGCCGCGCTGGTAGCCGGTCTCCATCGCGCCCAGCACGCCGCCGCGCTCGGCGATCCGGTCGAACTCGCCCAGCACCGCCTCCTCGACGAGGTCGGTGAGCTCCTCGATGACGAACGAGCCCTGCAGCGGGTTCTCGTTGCCGGCCAGCCCCCACTCGCGGTCGATGATCATCTGGATGGCCAGGGCGCGGCGGACCGAGTGCTCGCTCGGGGTGGTGACGGCCTCGTCGTAGGCGTTGGTGTGCAGGCTGTTGGCGTTGTCGTAGATGGCGCAGAGGGCCTGCAGCGTGGTGCGGATGTCGTTGAAGTCCATCTCCTGGGCGTGCAGCGACCGGCCCGAGGTCTGCACGTGGTACTTCAGCTGCTGCGAGCGGGGGCCGGCGCCGTAGCGCTCCCTCATGGCGACCGCCCAGATGCGGCGGGCGACCCGGCCGATCACCGAGTACTCGGCGTCCATGCCGTTGGAGAAGAAGAAGGACAGGTTGGGCGCGAAGTCGTCGATCGACATGCCGCGCGCCAGGTAGGCCTCGACGTAGGTGAAGCCGTTGGCGAGGGTGAAGGCCAGCTGGCTGATCGGGTTCGCCCCGGCCTCGGCGATGTGGTAGCCGGAGATCGAGACCGAGTAGAAGTTGCGCACCTGGTGGTCGATGAACCACTGCTGGATGTCGGCCATGCAGCGCAGCGCGAACTCGGTCGAGAAGATGCAGGTGTTCTGGCCCTGGTCCTCCTTGAGGATGTCGGCCTGCACCGTGCCCCGGACGGTGGCCAGCACCCAGGCGCGGATCTCCTCGGCCTCGGCGGCGTCGGGCTCGCGGCCCTCCTCCTCGCGGAAGCGGTCCAGGCGCTGGTCGATCGCGGTGTTGAGGAACATCGCCAGCACCGCCGGCGCCGGGCCGTTGATCGTCATCGACACCGAGGTGGTCGGGTCGCACAGGTCGAACCCGCCGTAGAGCACCTCCATGTCGTCGAGCGTGGCGATGGAGACGCCGGAGGTGCCGACCTTGCCGTACACGTCCGGGCGCGGGTCGGGGTCGCGGCCGTAGAGGGTCACCGAGTCGAACGCCGTCGACAGCCGGGTCGCCTCGTTGCCGGCGCTCAGCAGCTTGAACCGGCGGTTGGTGCGGAAGGCGTCGCCCTCGCCGGCGAACATCCGCGCCGGTGCCTCGCCGGACCGCTTGAACGGGAAGACGCCGGCGGTGAACGGGTAGGCGCCGGGCAGGTTCTCCCGGCGCAGGAAGCGCAGCAGCTCGGCCTCGTCCCGCGTGCGCGGCAGGGCGACCCGGCGCACCGCGTTCCCCGAGAGGGTCGTGCGGGTCAGCGGCGTGCGGATCTCCCTGCCGCGCACGGTGTAGACGTACTCGTCGCCGGAGTAGGCCTCCACCCGGGCCGGCCACTCGTCGAGCAGGTCGCGCACCTCGGGCAGCAGCTCGCGGTCGGCGGCCTCCAGCAGCTCGCGCACCCGACCGGAGGCGGGGTCGTCCCCCAGCAGGTCGACCGTCGTCCGCAGCGACTGCCGACGGCGGACGACGTCGACCTGCGCCTCGGTCGTCGCGTGGTGCCCGCGCACGGCCTCGGCGATCTCGGCCAGGTACCGAACCCGCTGGGCCGGGACGACGCTGGTCAGCCCGGAGGACGCCGTGACGTCCACCCGTGGCAGGACGCCGGAGCCCGCGGGCAGGCCCTTCTCGACCAGCAGGCCGAGCAGGTGCTGGTAGAGCGCGGTCACGCCGTCGTCGTTGAACCGGGCGGCGCTGGTGCCGAACACCGGCATGGCCTCCCACGGCTGCCCGAAGGCCTCGCGGTTGCGCAGCATCTGCCGGGCGACGTCCCGACGGGCGTCCTCGGCGCCGCGGCGCTCGTACTTGTTGATGGCGACGACGTCGGCGAAGTCGAGCATGTCGATCTTCTCCAGCTGCGACGCGGCACCGAACTCCGGCGTCATCACGTACAGCGCGACGTCGCTGAAGGGCACGATGCCGGCGTCGCCCTGCCCGATGCCCGGCGTCTCCACGATCACGAGGTCGAACCCGGCGGCCTTGACCGCGCACAGCACGTCGTCCAG
>DASQNB010000521.1:0-5113 GCA_035645175.1 Geodermatophilus sp. | reverse complement strand
TTGCGCAGGGCGACGAGTGCGCCGGCGGTGAACAGCGCCGCGGCGACGACCGCGTACAGCGAGGGCTGCCCTCCACCGAGGAGGTCGTCGACCAGGTTGCCCTCGTTGTTGGCGGCGTTGAACGTCGCGTGCACGAGCCCGGCGGCCAGCAGACTGCCGGCGGCGCCGCGCACGGTCGCCCCGACCAGGAGGCGCATCAGGATCCCGAGCACGAACAGCCCGCCGATCGCGAGCGCGAGCCGTCCGATGGCCAGGTCGCCAGTGAAGGCCAGCGGCAGGTGGACAGCCGCGAACGGGACGGCGGTGAGCGCGGCGGCCGGGAGGAGGCCGTGCCGCTGCTCCAGCCGGCCCTGGAAGAACCCGGCCCAGACGGTCTCCTCCCACAGGTGCACGAGCAGCACCGCAGTGACCACGGAGAAGGCGCCGGCGCCGAGCGTGGCGAGCAGGTCGCCGGTCTGCAGTCGGGCTCCCGCGGCCACCCCGACGGCGAGGGTGAGCACCGGCAGGGCCAGCAGGACGGCGGCCCACCAGCCGGCGCCGAAGCGCCACTGGACCGCGCGGCGGAGCAGGGCCCGGACGGCGCCGGGCCCGTCGGCGACCGAGGTCACCCACAGCGCGGCGGGCAGCATCACGAGCAGCGTCATCCCGAGCGCGAACGGCTCCTGGGGCAGCGCGCCACCGGGGAGGACCCCGTGCGCGGTGAGCGCGGGTACCGACATCAGCGGCCACCCCACGACGGCCACCAGCACGAGGAAGGCGGTCAGCGGGCGCCGGGCCACCCGGCCGCGCAGGCCGCCGGGCGGGGGAGAGACGGGACGGCGGGCGTCGGTGGTGGACACGTCAGGACCTGCTCCCGGTTCGTGGCTCATCCCCGCCCGGCGTGCGGGCCGGGGGGACGGTCCCCGGCCGGCGGGCCGAACTCGTCCGGGGGTGCGGGAGTGGGGTCCCACCGGGCGGGGACGGGTGCGCGTCGGTCACCCGCGGCTCGCCGGTGCGGCGGCGCCGCACCACGGGCGCGGTGACGGCGGTGAGGAGGACGACGGCCAGCACGGCGAACAGCACCGGCTGACCGCCGGACAGCACGTCGTCCACGATCGCGCCCTCGCTGTTGCTGGCGTTCCACATGGCGTGCAGGACCGCGACGGCGAGCACGCTGCCCGCGGTCCCGCGCAGGACGATCCCCGCGAGGAGGCGGAACACCAGCGCGACGGCCAGCAGGAACCCCACGCCCACGAGCACCGACGACAGGGAGAACTCCTCGGCGAACAGCATGGGGACGTGGATGGCGGCGAAGGCCACGGCGGTCAGGGCGGCCGCCGCCACGAGACCGTGCCGACGCTCCAGGTGGGTCTGCACGAAACCGGCCCAGACGGTCTCCTCCCACAGGTTGACCAGGAACAGCGGGAGGAGGGCGGACATCGTCCCGCTCAGCAGGACCGACGGCAGGTCCGTGGTGTCCACGCTGCGGCCGGACAGGACGCCCAGGGCGATGGTCCCCACGGGCACGGCGAGCAGCACAGCGCCCCACCAGCCGAGGCCGAACCGCCAGCGGAACGTGCGCGCGAACAGCCGCCGCACACCGGCGCGGCCCTCCGCGACGGCGACCACCCAGACCGTGGCGGGGAGCATGACCAGGACGGTGAGCGCCAGGGCGAAGACCTCGAAGGGGAGGTCCGCACCGGGCACCAGCCCGTGGTGTGCCAGCGCGGGGACGCCGAGGACGGCCCACCCCAGGGGGAGTGCCACGACCAGGAAGGCGGTCACGGGGTGGTGGGCCACCCAGCCGCGCCAGCCGCGTCCGCTGGAGTCGTCGCTGCGAGAGTCCGCCGGCACGGGGGTGCGCCGGCCGTCGTCGAGAGCGGACACGTCAGGACCTGCTTCCGGTTCCGGAGAGGGGCCCCCTGCCGAGCGCGCGGGCCGGGGAGACCGACGCGGTGGGCAGGGCGGCCAGGTCGCGGGCGAGGACGACGTCGGCCTCCCGTGCCGCCTGCACCAGGCACAGGCACCGGCACTCGTCGAGGAGCAGCCAGGCGGCGCACCAGCTGATCGCCGTCCCGGCCGAGCCGAGCCGGGTCACCGCCCGGTGCAGGGCGCGGTGCATGTCCTCCGTGTCGCCTGCCGACGGCGGGCAGCTCCGGAACTGCACGAGGAAGAGCCCCTCCTCCCGGTGCCGCGCCTCGCCCATGCGGGCCACGCTCCCGCGCCCGGGCGCCCTCCACACCGGGCATCTCCCGGACGGCGGTACGGGTCCTCCCACGCACCCGTACCCGGCCGCTACGGTCCCCGGCCATGGTGCGGCGGGCAGCTCCCGCGGCGGGGCTCCGGCTGCCGGCCGAGCGCAGCTCGTTCGTGGGCCGGCGGGCCGAGCTCGCCCGGGTGCGCGGGCTGCTGGCCGAGTCCCGGCTGGTGACGCTGGTCGGGCCGGGCGGGGTGGGCAAGACCCGGCTGGCCCTGCGGGCGGCCGACGAGCTGCGCCGGTCCTTCCCCGATGGGGTCGCGCTGGTCGACCTGACCGCCGTTCCGGACCCCGCGCTCGTCGCCGCGCGGGTCGCCGCCGCCTTCGACGTCCGGGACAGCACGGGCCGCTGGCTGCCCGCGTCCCTGGCCGACGTCCTCGGCGAGCGGCGGGTGCTGCTGGTGCTGGACAACTGCGAGCACCTGCGTGACGCCTGCGCCGTGCTGCTCGACGCGCTCACCGCCGCCTGTCCCGGCCTGTCGGTCCTGGCCACCAGCCGGACGCCGCTGGACCTGCCGGGGGAGGCGTTGTGCGCGGTGCCGCCGCTGCCGGTCGGGACCGGCACGGAGTCGGTGACCCTGCTACGGGAGCGGGCCCGGGCAGCGGCCCCCCATCTCGTGCTGACCCCGCAGGACGACGACACGCTCGCCGGGCTGTGCCGCCGGCTGGACGGGATCCCGCTGGCGATCGAGCTGGCCGCCGTCCGGCTGCGCACGCTGACCCCGGCCGAGCTGCTCGACCGGCTGGACGACCGCTTCGGGCTGCTGCGCCGGGCGGGGCCGGCGGGGCCGGACCGGCACCGCACGCTGCGGGCGACGATGGAGTGGAGCGCCGGCCTGCTGGACGAGCGCGAGCGGCTGTTGTGGGCGCGCGCGGCGGTCTTCGCCGGCGGCTTCGACCTGACCGTCGCCGAGGTGGTGTGCGCCGACGACCGGGTGCCCGAGGACGACCTGCTCGACGCGCTCGGCGCCCTGGTCGACGCCTCCCTGCTCACCGTGACCCGCGACGGCACCGGGAGCCGGTTCGGGATGCTGGAGATCGTCCGGGCCTTCGGCCGCGACCTGCTCGAGGCGTCGGGGCAGGCGGACGCGGTGCGCCGGCGGCACCGGGACTGGTGCGCCCGGCTGGTGGCCGACGCGGCGGCGGACTTCCTCGGACCCGGGCAGGTCGCCGCCTTCGACCGGCTGGCCGCGGTGCACGCCGAGCTCGACGGAGCGGTGGAGCACTGCCTGCGCACGCCGGGCGAGGAGTCGGCCGGCCTCGTGATCGTCGCCGACGCGTGGCTCTACTGGGCGGCCCGCGGCCACCTCGGCGAGGGACGGCGCCGGCTGGACCAGCTGCTGCGCGCAGTCCCGGCGACCTGCCCCGAGCGCGCGCGGGGGCTCGTCGTCGCCGGCTACCTCGCCCTCGTCGCGACCGACCCGCAGACCGCCGTCCCGCTGCTGGAGGAGGCGGTGCGGGACGCGCGGGCCCTGGCCCTGCCGGCGGTGGCCGCGCTGGCCACCCAGTACCTCGGGCAGGCGGCGCTGTTCCGCGGGGACCTGTCCGCCGCCGACCGGCTGCTGCGGGCGGCGGCTGCCGAGCACGGGGCGGTCGGAGCGCCGACCGGCGCGTTCTGCTGGGCCGACGTCGGCGTGGTGGCCCTGCTCGCCGGCGACCTCGGGTCCGCCGACGCGGCGTTCGGCACGAGCCTCGCCACCGCCGCCGACCCCTGGACCCGGTCCCACGCCCTGTGGGGCCAGGGTCTGGTGCGGCTGGCCGGCGGAGACCCCGGAGCCGCCGGCTGCCTGGAGGAGCAGGCGCTCCGGCTCATGCGCGAGGTCGACGACCGCAGCGGCGTCGCGCTCTGCGTGACCGCCCTCGGCTGGACCGCGGCCGCCCGCGGGGACGCCGAGACGGCCGCCCGGCTGGCCGGCGCCGCCGACGCGGTCTGGCGCTCGGTACCGGCGCGGCAACCGGGGCCGCTGACCGCCATCGACGCGCACTGGACGGGGACGGCCCGGCGCGCACTCGGCGAGCAGCGGTGGGGTGCCCGGTACGCCGAGGGCAGCGCCCTGGAGCGGGCGGCCGCGGTCGCCCTGGCACTGGGGGAGGGCCAGGCGGCCGGGACGTCGGTGCCCCCACCGTCCGGCCCGCTGACCCGCCGCCAGCAGGAGGTGGCCGACCTGGTGGCCCAGGGACTGACCGACCGGGAGATCGCCGCCCGGCTGGTCATCTCACCGCGGACGGCGGAGTCGCACGTCGAGCAGATCCTCACCCGGCTGGGCTTCCGCTCCCGGGCGCAGATCGCCGCGTGGACCGCCGGGCGCCGCTGAGCTGGCTGCCCGCTACGGATGGCCCCGTCCCGGGTCCCATCCCGAGCGTGCGAGGGGTGGGGAGGACGGCGGCCCCGTCCAGGGCACCGCCGGCCCCGTCCCGGGCCCCACCCTGAGCCTGCGAAGGGTGGGGAGGAAGGGGTCCTTCTACGGGGGGTGGCGAGGACGGCGGCCCCGTCCAGGGCACCGCCCCGAGCGTGCGAGGGGTGGGGAGGACGGGGTCCTTTCTCAGGGGCGGCGCCAGTCGTCGGAGGTCAGGTGGGATCCGGCCATCGGCCCCATCTGCAGCATCCCACCGTCGACGGCGTAGGAGGACCCGGTCACGTAGCTCGCCTCCGGTGCGGCGAGGAAGGCGACGACGGCGGCCACCTCGCGGGCGTCGCCCGGGCGGCGCAGCGGGACGCCGGGCCGCTCGTGCCCAGGCGCGGTGGGGTCCTCGTCCTCCTGACCGGTCATCGGGGTGGCGATCTCGCCGGGCGCGACGGCGTTGACGGTGATGCCGTGCTCGGCCAGCTCGATCGCGGCGACGCGGGTGAGCAGACCCAGGCCGCCCTTGGCCGCG
>DASQNB010000520.1:0-1649 GCA_035645175.1 Geodermatophilus sp. | reverse complement strand
GTCGCCGTCGAGCCCTGGGAGCAGGAGGCCTTCGAACTCGCCTACCTCGCCGCCGCGCAGCTCGCCCGCAGTGCCCCCGGCCACGGCCGCGAGGAGCTGCTGCGCGAGGCCGACGGGCGCCGCTACCACGTCGTCGCCGAGTGGGACTCCGAGCAGCGCTTCACCGACTGGACGGCGGAGCCGGCGAACTGGGCCGCCGGGCCGCTGGGCCGGTGGCTGGCGAGGGGCGAGGACCGCAGGGTCTTCGCGCTGCGCGTGCGACCGGAGCCGCCGTCGGTGGCCGCCGAGGCCGGGATGGCGCCCGAGCCCGTGGAGCAACCGGCCGCCGTCGACGTCGTCCCCGACGGCGTGCCCGTGGCGCCGGAGCCAGACCTGGAGGTGGTGGCCGGGCAGCCGGTGCGGTTGTCCGGGGAACGGGCCGCTGACCTCGAGCCGGCCCTCACCAGCACGCTCCCCACCAGCACGGTGCCCAGCGCCAGCGTGCAGGAGTTCGTCGAGAAGCCGGAGGAGACGCACGCCCCGGCGGCCGTCGGGGTGGTGGGGCGGGCGGAGGACACCGTCCCCCCGGCGGCGGACGTCGCCGCGCGGCCCGGCCGGCCGACCGAGGTGCTCGTCGTCGGCGCCGGCCCGGCCGGCCTGACCCACGCCATCGAGCTGGCCCGCCGCGGCATCGCCGTCCGCGTCGTGGACAAGCGCCCCCAGGCGTCCACGCAGGCCGACAAGGCGATCGGCATCCACTGCCGGACGATGGAGATCTGGGAGGACCAGGGCATCGTCACCGACGCGATGGACGCCGGGATCTGGCTGTACGGCCAGACGGTGTTCGTCAACGGTGAGCAGACCCACCAGGTCGACTGGGCCGGCCTCGATGAGCTGCCCTACGCCCACCTCGGGCTGCCGCAGTACGACACCGAACGCATCCTCGGCGCCAAGCTGGCCTCCCTCGGCGTGGTCGCCGAACGCGGGGTCGAGCTGGTCGGCTTCACCCAGGACGACGAGGGCGTCACCGCGCAGCTGCGGCACGCCTCGGGCGAGGTGGAGACCACGCGGGCGCAGTACCTGGTCGGCTGCGACGGGGCCCACAGCGCCGTCCGGTCCGGGCTGGGGCTGTCCTTCGAGGGCGGGCTGTCGATGTTCCCGCAGCTGTTCATGCTCGGGGACGTCGACGTCGACTGGGACCTGCCGGCCGGGCACCTGGTGCGCTTCGTGCGCATCGAGAACGACGACGACTTCACCGGGATGCTCGTCTGCGTGCCGCTCAAGGGCCGCAACCGCTACCGGATCGCGACCCTGGCCCCCCAGCGGTGGCAGGAGGCGGTCGGCTCCGGCGTCGTCCCGGCCGGGTTCTGGCAGGAGTACGAGCCGCCGACGCTGGCCGACATGCAGGCCGCGATCGACGACCTGGGCCCGCCCGGGACGACGGCGAGCAACCTGCGCTGGTCGTCGATCTTCCGGATCAAGCACGGCATCGTCGACCGCTACCGCGAGGGCCGGGTCTTCGTCGCCGGGGACGCCGCGCACCTGCACCCGCCCGCGGGCGGGCAGGGCATGAACACCGGGATCCAGGACGCCTGGAACCTCGGCTGGAAGCTCGCCCTCGCCGTCCGCGGGCTGGCCGCGCCCGGACTGCTCGACAGCTACGAGGCCGA
>DASQNB010000519.1:0-2589 GCA_035645175.1 Geodermatophilus sp. | reverse complement strand
GAGAGGTCGTCGGGGTTGGTCTCCCGGCGGACCAGCACCACCTTCTCGCCGCGGTCGGCCCACTGGACGGCGGTCTCGGAGGAGAACACCGCCTTGCCGACGGCGGCCCCGGGCGAGGCGTTCATGCCCTGGGTGAGCTGGGTGGCCTCCCCGCCGGAGACGAACCGCGGGAACATCAGCTGGGCCAGCTGGTCGCCGGTGACCCGCCGGACCGCCTCGTCCATGTCGATGAGGCCCTCGTCGACCAGCTGGGTGGCGATCCGGAATGCCGCGCCCGCCGTCCGCTTGCCGACGCGGGTCTGCAGCATCCACAGCTTGCCGCGCTCGACGGTGAACTCGATGTCGCACAGGTCGCGGTAGTGGGACTCGAGGGTGCTCATGATCGACAGGAGCTCGCGGTAGGCGCCCTCGTCGATCCGCTCCATGTCGGCCAGCGGCACGGTGTTGCGGATGCCGGCGACGACGTCCTCCCCCTGCGCGTTCTGCAGGTAGTCGCCGTAGACCCCCTGCTCGCCGCTGCCCGGGTCGCGGGTGAAGGCGACGCCGGTGCCCGAGTCGGGGCCCAGGTTGCCGAAGACCATGGCGACGACGTTGACCGCGGTGCCGGCGTCGCCGGGGATGCGCTCGCGGCGGCGGTAGAGGATCGCCCGCTCGGCGTTCCACGAGTCGAAGACGGCGTTGATCGCCAGGTCGAGCTGCTCGCGCGGGTCCTGCGGGAAGTCGCGGCCGCACTGCTCGTGGACGATGGCCTTGAACCGGCCGACGACGTCCTCGAGGTGCCCGGCGTCGAGGTCCAGGTCGGACTCGGTGCCCTGCTCGCGCTTGGCCTCGTCCAGGGCGTGCTCGAACAGCTCGCCGTCGATGTCGAGGACGGTCTTGCCGAACATCTGGATCAGCCGGCGGTAGGAGTCCCACGCGAAGCGCTCGCTGCCCGACTGGGCGGCCAGCCCGCGCACCGACTCGTCGTTGAGGCCGACGTTGAGGACGGTCTCCATCATCCCGGGCATCGACGCCGCGGCCCCGGAGCGCACGGACACCAGCAGCGGGTCCGACGGGTCGCCGAGGGTCTTGCCCATCGCCTTCTCCAGCGCCGTCAGGTGCTCGGTCACCTGCTCGGCGAGGTCCGGCGGGGTGCTGCCGTGCTCGAGGTAGTGGCGGCAGGCGTCGGTGGTGATGGTGAACCCGGGCGGCACCGGCAGCCCGAGGTTGGTCATCTCCGCCAGGTTGGCGCCCTTGCTGCCCAGCAGGTCCTTCTGGTCCCTGTTGCCCTCGCTGAAGTCGTAGACCCAGGTGGCCGTCCCGGTACCGCTGCCCACCGTGCACCTCCGCGCTCGTCCGCCGGCTGGTCGCTGCCTGCCGGGGACGGCGCCCCGGGGTCCCCCGTCCGCCGCCCCGGCGAGCACGGCTCCGAGTCGCTCTCACGGGTAGACGTCTCATACGTCCGCTCGGGGCCAGACAGCGATGGTGGCCCACCCGACGTGGCCGCGCCAGACCGACGGCGGCGGCCCCTGCAAGGTCCCGCCGAGGCCCCGTCCAGGGCACCGCCCTGAGCCTGCGAAGGGTGGGGAGGGCGGGGTCCTCTTTCAGCCGGCCGACGTCCCGCAGACGCGCGCGCCCTGCTCGCTGACCACGGTGAGGGTGGAGGTGCCGCCGTCGCTCCAGGCCACCTCGACCTGCTGCACCGGTGCGCCGTCCACCTCGTCGGCGTTCGTGCCGGTGATCTCCCCGGCGCCGCCGGCGGCGTACTCGTCCGGCACCGCCTGCGGTGCCAGCCGGACCTGCTCCTCCGCACAGAGCAGGCCGTAGGCGGTCTCGACGTCGTCCTGGGCGAGCGCGGCGAGGAAGACGCCGGTGACCTCGCGCGCCTGCTCCTCGGGGCTCCCCTTGATCAGCGGCAGGCCGACGGCCATGCCGACGGCGACGGCGAGGGTCCCGCCGATGACCGCGAGGATCAGCGCCCGCGCCGGGCGCGGGGTGCCGGTGTGCAGCGGCGCCGGGTCGTCGTCGTAGAGGTAGGGGCCTGTGCTCACGGCTCGACTCCGGTCTCGATCCGCTCCTCGCTCGACGCCGCCAGTCGCCTCCGCGCTCGCTCCGCTCCTCGCTCGCTGGCGCTCGCTGCGATGCTCACTCGCCGTCGGCTCCGGGCGTCTCGCTGCGATGCTCCCTCGACCGTCGTCCTCGCGGAAGTCATGGCACTCACCCGCCGCTCACCAGCAGTTCGGCCCCGGCCGGCGGCCGGGGGTCGTCACGGTCGGCCAGCCAGCCCTCGGGCAGCGCCACCGGGCGCGGCGGGCTGGTGCGCCCGCGGGGGGCGCCGAGCACCGCCGTCGGGTAGGGCTGGTCGGGGACGCCGGCCAGCAGCTCGGCCAGCTCGTCCAGTGCGCTCACCATCGCCAGTGCGCGGCGGACGTCGGAGCCGACGGAGAACCCCTTGAGGTACCAGGCGACGTGCTTGCGGAAGTCGGTGCAGCCGTGCAGCTCGCCCTGCTCGTCGCTCAGCAGCGTGGCGTGCCGGTGCATGACCGCGGCGACCTCGCGCAGCGTCGGCAGCGCGCGGCGGGTCTCCCCCGCGAAGGCGGCGGCCAGGTC
>DASQNB010000518.1:0-12819 GCA_035645175.1 Geodermatophilus sp. | reverse complement strand
GCCGACGACGTCGCCGACTGCATCGCCTGGGCGCTCACCCGCCCGCACCACGTCAACGTCGACCTGCTCGTCGTCCGCCCCCGGGCCCAGGCCGCGCAGCACAAGGTGCACCGGGAGGACTGAGCGGTGCTGATCCGTGCGGCGACCGACGAGGACTGGCCGTCGATCCACCCGTTCTTCCGGGCGGCCGTCGACGCCGGGGGCACCTACGCCTACCCCGAGGGGCTCTCGCTGGAGGAGGCCCGGCCGCTGTGGATGGAGCAGCCGCCGGGGCGGACCGTGGTGGCCGTCGACGGCGCGACGGTGCTGGGCAGCGCCAAGATGGGGCCGAACCGGCCCGGCCGCGGGTCGCACATCGCCACGGCGAGCTTCCTGGTCGCCCCGGCCGCACAGGGACGCGGCGTGGGCCGGGCGCTGGGCGAGCACGTCGTCGACTGGGCCCGGGCGGCCGGCTACCGCGGCATCCAGTTCAACGCCGTCGTCGAGACCAACGCCCCGGCCGTCCACCTGTGGCGCTCACTCGGCTTCCAGGTCCTGGCGACGGTCCCCGGCGCGTACGACCACCCCGAGCACGGCTACGTCGGCCTGCACGTGATGTTCCTCGACCTGGTCGGGCCCTGAGCGACCCGGCGCGGCATCAGGCCGCGGTGTCGTCAGGGGCTCAGAGTGAGCCGGTAACGGTCCCTGGCCGCGGTGCGGTCCGGAGGACCGCGGTGTCACGGTGTCGTCGGCTCGCGCTCCAACGTCACACCGAAGCGCTCCTGCACGCCGGCGACGACCTTGTCGGCGAAGGCGAGCAGCTCGTCGGCGGTCGCGCCGGGCTCGGTGGTCAACGCCAGGCTGTGCCGGGACGACGTCCCGACCCGGCCGTCGCGCGTGCCACGACCGAAGCCGGCGTGCTGCACCAGCCAGGCGGCGCTGAGCTTGACCTGCCCGTCGCCGGCCGGCCAGCTCGGGCAGCCCTCGACCGCCCGCTGCGCCGGGACGATCGGGTTGGTGAAGAACGACCCGGCGCTGCGGCTGTCCGGGTCGGCGGGGTCCCACACCATGCCCTTGCCGCGGCGCAGCTGCAGCACGGCGGCCCGGACGTCGGCCAGCGGCGCCCGCTCCCCCAGCCCGACGCCGAGGGTGCGGGCGAGCTCGGCGTAGCCGACCGGCCGGGACAGCTCCCCCGGCTCCAGCTCGAAGGTGACGGTGAGGACGACGTAGCGGCCGGGCTCGCGCTTGAGCCGGCTGTCCCGGTAGGCGAACCCGCACTCGGCGGTGGTCAGCACGTGCTCGGCGGACTCCGCCCGGTCCCACACCCGGACGGCGCCGACGACCTGGGCGACCTCCTGGCCGTAGGCGCCGACGTTCTGCACCGGCGTCGCCCCGGTCGAGCCGGGGATGCCCGACATCGCCTCCATGCCGGCCAGCTGCTGCTCGACGGTGTGCGCGACGAGGTGGTCCCACGGCTCGCCGGCCTGCACGAGCAGCCGGCCGCCGTCCCGCTCGACGCCCCGGCTGCGGACGGCGACCACGTCACCGGGCCAGCCGTCGTCCGGGCCGATCAGGTTGGAGCCGCCGCCCAGGACCAGCAGCGGCCGTCCGGCGTCGTCGGCCTCGCGGACGGCGGCCACCAGCTCGGCGGCGTCGGAGACCTCGACCAGCCGGTCGATCGGGCCGCCCACGCCGAGGGTCGTCAGCTCCGCGAGGCGGGCGTTCCGTCGGACCTGCACGACACCACGCTAACCGCGACTACGCTCTGGACCGGTGAGCGAGGCCGGAGGCGGGGACCACAAGCGCCGGGCCAGTCTCCCGAAGAAGACCAACCCGCGACTGGCCGCCGGCCGGGCCCGCGCCCTGGGCCTGCCGACCCGCGGCACCACCAACGCCAACCGGCTGCGCCGGGTCGACCGCTGGCTGCTGGCCACCCAGGTGCCGCGGCTGCGCGACGCCGCCCGGCCGCTCGTCGTCGACCTGGGCTACGGCTCCTCGGCGGTCACCACGCTGGAGCTGGCCGACCGGCTGGGCCCCGAGGTGCACGGCCTGGAGGTGGTCGGCCTGGAGATCGACCCGGAGCGGGTGGCCGCCGTCGCCGCCGACCGCGACCCACCGCGGGTGGACTTCCGCGTCGGCGGTTTCGAGCTGGCCGGGCTGCGCCCGGTGCTGGTGCGCGCGTTCAACGTGCTGCGCCAGTACGACGAGGAGTCGGCGGCCCGGGCCTGGGAGACGATGTGCGCCGCGCTCGGCCCCGGTGGGCTGCTCGTGGAGGGCACCTGCGACGAGTGGGGACGGCGCTCGGTGTGGGTCGCCCTGGACGCCGACGGCCCGCTGACCCTGACGCTCTCGGCGCGGGTGTCGGACCTCGACCAGCCCTCCGACCTCGCCGAGCGGCTGCCCAAGGCGCTGATCCACCACAACGTCCCCGGCCAGCCGGTGCACGAGTTCCTGTGCGCGTTCGACGTCGCGTGGGCGCGGGCCGCCGGGCTGTCCACCTTCGGCCCGCGTCAGCGCTGGACCGCCGCCGTCGAGTCCCTCGCCGAGCAGGGCTGGCCGTTCGTCGGGTCCAGCCGCCGGTGGCGGCACGGTGAGGCCACCGTGCGCTGGTCGGCCGTCGCCTCGGCCTGATCCTCCGGGGCGCCACCGGACCCCCGCGGCGAACGTGACGCACGTCACACACCGGCCCTGACCTGCTCGTCTCGGGGCGGCCTCGTCGGCGGCCGGAGGGCTCTCGGCGGGACGTGTTCCGATCCGCTACCGTCCGTGCACGCGGGGCGACGGAGTCGGACGACGGAGGTGGCACTGCGGGCACGACCATGCACTGGCTGACCCAGGGCGCCGGGCCGTGACGGCCGCGGGTCCGTCAGCGGAGTGGCCACGGCGGGTGGAGTCCGTCCTCGCCGAGCCGTCGCTGCTGCGACTGCTCTTCCAGCCGATCGTCGACCTGCAGCGCGGCGTCGTGGCCGGCTACGAGACCCTGGCCCGCTTCTCCGAGCCGGACGGGCGGCCGAGCCGGGTGCCCCCCGACCGGTGGTTCGCCGCTGCCGGCGCCCAGGGCTTCGGCGCCCGCCTGGAGGCGATCGTCGTCCGGCGTTGCCTGGACCTGCTGCGCACGGTGCCGCCCAACTGCTTCCTCACCGTCAACGTCAGCCCGCACCTGCTCACCGACCCCGAGCTGGCCGACGCCCTCCTCGCCGTCCCGGACCTCGCGCCGCTCGTCCTCGAGCTCACCGAACACACCGACGTGACCGAGTTGGACCCCCTCATCGACCTGCGCGACCGGCTGCGCAGCCGCGGCGCGCTCCTGGCGGTCGACGACGCCGGGTCGGGCTACTCCGGCCTCCAGCAGATCGCCTCGATCAAGCCGCAGCTGGTCAAGCTGGACCGGGCGATCGTGGCCGGGGTGGACGGCGACGAGGTCAAGCTGGCGCTCACCGAGCTGCTCGGCGAGTTCGCCGGGCGGATCGACGCGTGGCTGCTCGCCGAGGGCATCGAGGCCTGGAGCGAGGTGGAGGCGCTCCTGCGCCTCGGTGTCCCGCTCGGCCAGGGCTGGCTGTTCGGCCGGCCCGGCCCGGCCTGGCCCCAGCTCGACCCGGGGATCGCCGCGCCGCTGCGGTTCCGGTCGGCGAAGGCCCGCCTGGTCGAGCACGTGGCCAGCCTGGTCGAGCAGGTGCCCGTCGAGGGCGGACCGGCAGGAGGCGTGGTGCCCGGCGGCCAGTCCGGGCTGCGCGTGGACTCCGCCGGCCGCCCCGTGGCACTGCTGCTGCCGCGCCGGCGCGGCGACGACCAGCCCGGTCACCGGATCGTCCCGGTGACCCTCCGCGTCCCGGCCCTCGCAGGGGTCCGTGAGGTGGCCCGACGGGCCGCGGCACGCCCCGAGCACTGCCGCTTCGACCCGGTCGTCTGCGTCGACGACGTCGGCGTCGCGGTCGGTGTCGTCCGTGTCGAACGTCTCCTGATCCGGCTCGCCGCCGATGGGTAGCACCGGGAGGCCGTGCCGCTCCCACCCCGGGCGGGCGCCCCCGCGGGACGGCGCGGCCCGCACCACCGACCCGATCCCACCACCACGCCGAAGGCAGCCGTGAAGCAGTTCTCCTGTGGCGACGTCGTCCCCACCTGCACCCGCACGTTCCTCGCCCCCACCGACGAGGAGATCCTGGCCGCCGTCGCCGCGCACGCCCGCGAAGACCACGGCCTCACCGAGATCCCGCTGCACCTGGTCGAGCAGGTCCGGCGGCACATCCGCAGCGACGCCTGAGGAAGGGCCCCCTCCTCCCCACCTCTCGGAGAAGGACCCCGTCCTCCTCACCGTTCGCAGGCTCACGGCGAGCCTCCGGACGGGGCCGGCGGGGGAGGGTGCCGGGCCGAGAACCGCTCCGGCACCATGGATGCCGTGCCGATCGACGAGCGCCTCCGGCAGCGGTGGGTCGAGGCCGTCGCCCGGGAGGGCGAGCGGTTCGGCGTCCTCGCGCAGCAGGTCGACGCCGGGCTGACCGCGGCGCCGGGCCTGCACGCCCCGGTCCCCTGGGTGCCCGCCTGGACCGTCCGCGGGCTCGTCGGCCACCTCGGCGCCGTCCACCGCTGGGCGACCACCATCGTGCGCGCCGGCAGCACCGAGCGGCCCGCCGCTCCCCCGGAGCCGCCGGACGACGGCCTGCTCGACTGGTACGCCGCCGGGCTGGCCGACCTGCTGCACGCCCTGCGCAGCACGCCGCCGGAGAGTCCCGCCTGGCACATGAGCCCGGCGGCGGAGAAGACGGCCGCCTCCTGGACCCGCCGCCAGGCGCACGAGCTCGCCGTGCACCGGATGGACCTGGAGGTCGCCGCCGGGCTGCCGGTCACCGGGGTCGACCCCGAGCTGGCCGAGGACGGCGCCGACGAGGTGCTGCGGGTCGTCGTCCCCCGGTGGGCGCACACCGAGCCGCTGTCCACCGCCACGGCGACCGTCGCGGTCCACAGCACGGACACCGGCCGCGCGTGGACGGTCCGCGTCACCCGCGGGGACGTCCGGGTCGGTGACGGGGACGCCGGCGTCGCGGACGCCCGGCTCGAGGCACCGGCCGGCGCCCTGCTGCGCCGACTGTGGGGCCGACCGGCCGAGGTCAGGACGACCGGCGACCCGGCCGCCGAGGCGCTGCTCCGCGGACGCTGACGCCGAGCACCAGGCAGCTCTTCGTCCGTGACGAACCGGTCCGCACCGGCGCGGTCCGGCCGTCGGCGCGGAAGCCGTGGCGTTCGCAGACGCGCCGGGCCGCCGGGTCGTCCTCGGCCACCCAGAGCTCCACCTGCAGGCCGCGGTCCCCGGCCCCCCGGACGACCTGCCGCAGCACCAGCCCACCCACGCCGCGACTCCGCCAGGCGGGGTCGGTCCACATCGAGACGACCGTGAGCCGGCCGGGACCCGACGTCCACCCCGCGCCCATGCCGACGACGTCCTCCCCGGCCCGGGCGAGCACTGCCGGGCCACCCCTCCCGTCGAGCCGGGAGCGCCACAGCGCCTCGTCGTAGCCGGTCTCCGCCGCCACCGTGGCGCCGAAGGCGTCCGGGTCCTCGCGCAGCGCCCGCAGCCGGACCGCCCGCCAGGTCCGCCAGTCGTCCGGCCCGACCTGGACCGCGTCGATCGTCTCCGTCACCGTGTCCGACCTCCCCGCCCCCCAGCGTGGCAGGGACGGCGCGGCAGGCACGATGGCCGGTGTGCGTCCCGTCCCGATGACCCGATGAGCCGGCGCCGGCCGGCCGAGGCGGTCGTCCCGCCCGGCCCCAGCCCCGTCGACGGCGGCACCGCCGAGCTGCTCGGGGACGCCGACCGCGACGGCTCCTGGGTGCTCATGGTCGACGGGACGCCGCAGTCGCACGTCGACCTCGAGGACCCCACCCACCTGGAGTTCGAGTACGTGCGCCGGATGGGCCACGTGCTCGACCTCGCCGCCGAGGAGGGCCGGCCGATCGACGTCGTCCACCTCGGCGGGGGCGCGCTGACCCTTCCCCGCTACGTCGCGGCGACCCGCCCCGGCTCGCGGCAGCGGGTCGTCGAGCTCGACGAGCCGCTGACCGAGCTGGTGCGCGCCCACCTGCCGCTGCCGCGCGACGCCCGCGTCCGGGTGCGGGCCGCCGACGCGCGCGCCGGGCTGGCCGCGCTGCCGGCCGCCAGCGCCGACGTCGTCGTCAGCGACGTCTTCGCCGGGGCACGCACGCCCGCGCACCTGACCAGCGTCGAGTACGCGCAGGAGGCGCACCGGGTGCTGCGACGCGGTGGCACCTACGCCGTCAACGTCGCCGACGGCCCGCCGCTGCGCTTCGCCCGCTCGCAGGTGGCCACGCTGCGCGCCGTCTTCGGCCGGGTCTGCCTGCTGGCCGAGCCGGGGACGCTGCGCGGCCGCCGGTTCGGCAACCTGGTGGCGGTCGCCTCGGACGCCGAGCTGCCGGTCCCGGCGCTGGTGCGCCGCTGCGCCGCCGACCCGATGCCCAGCCGGGTGGTCGAGGGCACCGACCTCGACCGATTCGCCGGGCGGGCGCGGCCGGTGCACGACGCCGACGCGGTGGCCTCGCCCGAGCCGCCGGAGGGCGTCTTCGGCAGCTGAGCACCCCCGGGGTCGAGGGCGTCGACCGTCATGCCCCGCCGCGGACGTGCACAGGAGCGCGGTGCCGGCCGTAGGGTCGGAGCATGACCTCGCCCGCGCGCATGCCCCTCCGCCGCGACACGCGCCACAAGGTGGTGGCCGGGGTGTGCGCCGGGCTCGCCCGGCGCTACGGCATCTCGCGGACCGGCCTGCGCGTGGCGTTCGTGCTCTCCTGCGTCCTGCCCGGCCCGCAGTTCATCGCCTACCTGCTGCTGTGGATCGTGATCCCCGAGGACACCCGGGGCTGAGCACCCCGGCGGCTCACCAGTTGTTGCCGCCCCGGCTCAGCCCGCGGACGGCGGGCCGGACGTCGACGAGGTAGACGATCGCGGCGATGACCGCCGGCAGGCCGAGGAAGCTCAGCGGGCTCTGGAACACGACGATGACGAGCACCGAGAGCCCGAGGATCGCCGCCCAGCCGGGCTTGGTCAGCTTGCCCGCCGCGACGTAGCCGGCGGCGGGCCGGACGAGGGCGTCGACGAGCGCCCATGCCGTGAGCGCCAGAGCCGCGTAGAACAGCAGCGCGTACACCAGACCCTGGAAGCTCAGCATGCCCGGGAGGGTACTCGCCGCGAGGCCGCCAGCCGCGCTCGTGCGACCCCTCCGGGGGAGCTGCGGACACGGCAGGGCCCCGGAGCGCTGGCGCAGCTCCGGGGCCCTGGGACCGGGGCGGCCCCCCTGCAGGGTCCCGCCGCGAGCTCGCGAGTGGCGGGGGGCAGGGGGGGTCCTTTCTCAGTCGTTGCGCTTCGCGGGCACGGCCGTGGGGTCGGTCCGCTTGACGGTGCGGGCGCGGGTCACGCGAGCCGAGGTGCCGGCCGGGGCCGACTTCCTGGCCGCGGTGGTCTTCTTCGCCGCCGCGCGCTTGCGGGCCGGCTTCTCCACCGCGGGCTCCTCGACCGACTCGAGGGTGGCCTTGGCCTCCTCGGCAGCCTCGTGCGTGGCCTCCTCGGCCCGGTCGATGGCCTTCTCGGCGCGGGCCGCGGTCTTCTGCGCGATCGAGGTGACCTCGTTCGACGCCTCGGCGACGGTCTCGGCGGTCCCCTCGAGCACCTCCTCGACGGCGTCCTCCACCGCGTCCACGGCACGCTCGGCGCGGCCGACGACCGTGCGGACGCCGGGCTGGCGGCGCAGCTCCTCGACGACCTCGGCGCCGCGGACGGCGAGGGTCTCGATGGTGGCCACCGTCTGGGTGCGGGCGGTGCTCACCAGGCCGGCCACCGTGCTGGCGACCGTCTCGGGACGGACGGCGGTGGCGACGTGCTGGGCCGAGGTGCGGGCGGTGCGCACGGCGACACGGGCGCGGTCGGCAGCCTCCTCGGCGCGGGTGCGGGCCTCCTTGGCGGCCAGGTCGATCTGGACCTGGGCCTCGCCGGGCAGGGCCTCGGCGCGGGTGCGCAGCGTGCCGACCACGGCGCGGGCGCGCTCGACGGCCAGGTCGCCGGCGCCGACGGCGGCCAGCAGCACGGTCTTGTTCTGGACGGCGACGGTCTCGCCGTAGTACTTGAGCGTGTTCTTCATGCCGATTCCTTCGTGGGGCGGGGCGGGGTGGTGTCGGTGGGGCCGGCCGGGGCGGGGGCGCTCGCGGCGTGCTCCCGGGCGTAGGTCTCGTAGAGCTCGAGCAGCACGGCCTTGTGCCGCTCGGCCAGCGACGGGTCGGCGCGGATGGCCGCGACGGTGTCCGGGCTGCCGGAGCGGCGGTCGAGGATGCCGGCCTGCTCGTAGAGCGTCTCGGCGGAGATCTTCAGGCCCTTGGCGATCGCGGCGAGGATCTCGGCCGACGGCTTGCGCAGTCCCCGTTCCACCTGGGAGAGGTACGGGTTGCTCACCCCCGCCGCACGGGCGAGCTCACGCATGGACACGCGGGCGGCGTTGCGCTGCTCGCGGATGAAGTCCCCGACCTGGGACCCGGTCGCGGAGACCTTGGAGCGCTCGGCGGCGACCGTCTCCGCGACACTGCCCGCGAGGTGGTCCACCGCCTCGCGGACGGTGGTCACCTGCTCGCGGACGAAGTTCCCAGGATTGTGCACACCCTGACGCTAGGCCGGGGTGCTAGCTCCTGCAAGCGGAGAGCGAGCACCCGGGCGTGATGCGCCACACACCCGGACCGTCCGGCTCACCCCGCCAGCGCCGCGGCCGGGCGCACCTCGCCGACCACGCCGCCCCCACCCGGGACCGGGGTCAGCGACCACGGGGCCAGCTGCTCGGCGGGCACCCCCAGTCGGCGCAGGCCGGCGCACAGCGCGGGCGCGCGGCCGCGGTCGCCGCCGTCGTCCAGCTTGAGCGCGACCGCGCCGCGACCCGGCACCGCGGCGACGTGCACGCCGTCGGCACCACCCTTGACCAGCAGGCCCTCGACGACGCGCATGAGGTCGGTGTCCTCGCGGCCGGTGCCCGCCACGTACCAGGGGTGCGCGCGCATCGCGTCGGCCACGGACCGGTCGTGGGTGCCGGCCGCCGCCTCGACCAGCGAGGACACCCCGCGCGCCAGGCCGGTCAGCGGGAGTCCGTGCTGCGGGGCGCCGCAGCCGTCGACGACGACCGCGGCCACCGGCGTCCCGGCGGCCTCGCCGAGCCGCACCTCGATCGCCTGCTGGAGCGGGTGGTCCCGGTCGAGGTAACCCTCGGTCGGCCAGCCGGCGGCGACACAGGCGGCCAGCATCGCGGCGTGCTTGCCCGAGCAGTTCATCGCCAGCCGCTCCGGCTCCCGGCCGGCCGCCAGCCAGGCCGCGAAGGTGGGGTCGTGCATCGGCAGCGCGGGTGGGCAGCCGAGGTCGCCGGGCGTGAGGCCCGCGGCGGCGAGCATCCCGACGACCAGCTCGCGGTGGCCGTCCTCGCCGGAGTGCGAGCCGGCGCCGATGGCCAGCTCCTCGGCCGTCCGCGGCGCCCAGCCGGCGGCCAGCAGCGCGGTGGCCTGGACCGGCTTGTTGGCCGACCGCGGGAGCACCGGCCGGTCGACGTCCCCCACGGCGTGCAGCACCGAGCCGTCGGGGCCCACGACGACCAGCGAGCCGCGGTGCACCGACTCCAGGAAGCCCGAGCGCCACACCTCGACCAGCACCGGCGTGTCCGGCCAAGGTGACGCACTGGAACGGCCACTCTTCAGGGTCCCGCCGGCCCCGTTCAGGGCACCGCCCCGAGCTTGCGAGGGGTGGGGAGGACGGGGTCCTTCACCGAGCCGTGCGGGGGGCACGGGGGTCCTTACCGGCCCTCGTCGGCCAGCAGCGCGGCGACGTCGGCCTCGCCGTTCCGGTACCGGCGGCCGAGCTCGGTGGCCAGGCCGTCCATGACCTGCTGCACGCCGCGGCGGCGCTCGGACAGCGACGACTCGGCGGCGGCCAGCGAACGGGCGGCCTGCTCCAGGTCGGCGTCGGACAGCTCGGGGACCGCGGAGAGGTCGACGCCGCGGGTCAGCGAGTTCACCCAGGTCTCGTACTCCTCGGGCGCGGCCGGCTGCACCGTCTGGTGGCGGCCCAGGCCGTGGGCCGGGCCGCGGCCCTTCTCCGCGAGGATCTCCGGCAGCAGGTCGACCAGCGAGCGGCCGTCGTGCTCGGCGCGGCGCTGCAGCTCGCGGCGCACGATGTCCAGCCGGCCCTGCAGCAGCCGCCGCGTGTAGGAGAGGTTGACCTCCTCCTGCTCCGCCTGGCGGCGCAGCCGCCGGACGTCGGCCATCGGCCGCTGCACCGCGGCGTCGAGGAAGCCGGGGTCGAGCAGCGTGTCGACGGCGGCGCCGCCGGCGCGGGTCGGTTCGGGGGTCACGGGCGGGCCTCTCCGGGGGTGCGGGCGCTCACCGGGGGATGTTGCCAGACCGCACGGCCTGGACCCGTTCCCGCGCCGCAGCGACCGTGTCGTCGAGCGCAGCCGGGGCGTCGTCGGGGTCGATCGCCGCGCGGGCACCGGCCACGGTCAGCTCGGCGTCCATCGCGACCGACTGCTTGACCAGGGCCAGGGCCACGACCCCGAGCTCGTGGTGGCGGACCACGGAGCCGACCCGGCCGACCTCGCGGGTGCCGGCCAGCACCGGCGTCCCGGCCTCCGGCAGCTGCTCGGCCAGCCCGTCGAGGTGCAGCAGCACCAGCCGCCGCGGCGGGCGGCCGAGGTTGTGCACGCGGGCCACGGTCTCCTGGCCGCGGTAGCAGCCCTTGGCCAGGTGGACGGCGCTGGTCAGCCAGCCGGTCTCGTTGGGGATGGTGCGGTGGTCGGTGTCGACCCCCAGGCGCGGGCGGCGGGCCTCGACCCGCAGCGCCTCGTAGGCGTCCACCCCGGCCGGGGCGGCCCCGGCAGCCAGCAGCGCGTCGGCCCGGGCGGCGAGCTCCGCGCGGGGCACCAGCAGGTCGACGACGGGGGCGCCGTCCCCGAGCGGGGGCATCCGGCGCACCCACCCGCCGCCGTCCAGGGCCAGCACCGCGTCCGGCTCCGCGGGCACGGGCAGGCCGGCGGCGGCGAGGACGGCGTCCGCGCGGGGACCGACCAGCGAGAGCAGCGCCCACGCGTCGGTGACCAGCGCCGGCTCGACGCGGAGCATGAAGCGCATCCGCTCCAGGTACGCCTGCAGCGCCGCGCCGGTGCCCGGCTCCACGTCGATCCAGGTGGTGCCGGCCAGCTCGGCGAGCACCAGGTGGTGCTCGACGTGCCCGTTGGGCGAGAGCTCGAGCGCCTCGGAACCGGTGCCGTCGCCCAGCCGCTCCAGGTGCTGGCTGGTCAGGCTGTGCAGCCAGGTCAGCCGGTCGGCGCCGGGGACGACGAGCACGTCGCGGTCGCTGCGGTCGACCAGGCCGGCGCCCTCGGCGAGCTCGCGCTGCTCGCGCAGGGGGCTGCCGTAGTGCGCCGCGACGGACCCGTCCTCCACGGCGACGGCACCGGGGCGGGACAACAGGGGGCTGGGGGTGGACATCAGGACTCCGATCCGGCTCGTTCGCGGCAGGCACGGCACGTGCCCGACAGCGCGACGTGCCCCACGTCCAGCTGGAAACCCAGGTCGGCCGCCAGACGTTCCGCGGCGGTGTCGAGCAGCGCCGGGTCGACCGAGGAGATCTCCCCGCAGCTGGCGCAGACCACGTGCAGGTGCGGGTGCTCGGCGGCGTGGTAGACCGGCGCGCCCTTGCCGAGGTGGGTGTGCCACACCAGCCCGAGCCGCTCCAGCAGCTCGAGGTTGCGGTAGACCGTCGAGGTGTCCGGCGCCGCGCCGTCCGGGCCGGCCTCCTCGCGCAGCCGGGTGGCGATCTCCTCGGGGGTGGCGTGCTCGAGCGCGGCGACCGCGCCGAGCACCCGCTGACGCTGGCTGGTCAGCCGCAGCCCGCGGGCGCGCAGCCGCTCGGCGAGCGGCTCAGCACCCGATGCCTGGGCGTCCTCGGGTGGGTGCGGGTGTGGCACGCCGTCGAGCCTAGGCCCGGGCCAGGCAGCGGAGATCGGCGAGCAGGTCGGCGTAGCCGGCCACCGGGACGCCGTCCACCGTGGCGCCCGGCAGCCCGGTGACGCCGTCGATCGCCCCGGCCGCGGTGGCGGCGCCGAGCACCTGCGCGTCGACCTGCGGGTCCAGCAGTGCGGTGAGCCGGCCGGCGTGGTCGGGGGCCAGCAGCGCCAGGGCGGCGACCAGCCCCGAGCAGCCCCAGTTGGAGGTGCCGGCCACCACGAGCGCGTCCACGGGCACCCGGCAGGCGATCGCCTCGCCGTGCGCGATGCAGGCGGCGACGACGTCGGCCGGCACGTTGCCCATGCCGATCTCGTTGCCGCCGTCACCGACCGCCCCGGTGACCAGGCCGGGCAGGGCGAAGGCGGCGTGCAGCGGCGCGGTGGACTCCGTGACGTCGAACCCGCGCATGGTCAGCACCCGGCCCCGGGCGTTCGGGCCGAGCCGCTCGACCGCGACCAGGTGCGACGGCCCCAGCGCCGCCACGCGGGCGGCCACCTGCTCCTCGTCGGCGGACACCGGCAGCACCTCCGGCCGCCCGGCGCCGAGCACCTCCAGGCAGGCCCCGGTCACCTGCGCACACGGCTCGTCGGTGAGCACGAGCGGCTCGGCCCCGATCGCGGCCAGCGCCGCGGCCAGGACGGCGGTGCCGACGGGCCCGTCGGTCTCGGCCGCGGGGCTGGGCGCCCAGGCGATGTGCACGCCGGTGACCAGGCCGACCCGGCTGCCCGCCCGGCCCGCGGCGGCGAGCTCACCGGCGAGCCGGGCGAGCTGCCCGGGGACGGCGGCCGCCAGGCCGGTGACGTCGCG
>DASQNB010000517.1:0-9332 GCA_035645175.1 Geodermatophilus sp. | reverse complement strand
GCTGCTCACCCGCACACCCGAGGCGCTGCGAATCCTCGCCGACGACGACGAGCTGCGCCCGCGCACCGCCGAGGCCCTGGCCCGCGCGTGGCGGCAGGCGGCCGGGCGGGCCACGGACCCCACCGCCAGCATCCGGGTGCTCCGCGGACTGCGCCGGCACGAGCTGCTGCGGGTCTCCGCCGCGGACCTGCTGGGCATGCTGGACGTCGCGCAGGTCGGCCGGGCGCTCACCGACATCGCCGTCGCCACGCTGCAGATCGGCCTGGACGTCGCGGTGCGGGCCCACGCCGCCGAGGCCGGCACCGCCGCCGGCGAGCTGCCGACGGACATCGCCGTCATCGGCATGGGCCGGCTCGGCGGCGGCGAGATGGGCTACGGCTCGGACGCCGACGTGCTGTTCGTGCACCGGCCGCGGGCAGGCGCCGAGGACGGCAGGGCCACCGCGGCGGCCAACGCGGTGGCGCACACGCTGCGCCGGCTGCTCGGCGAGCCGGCACCGGACCCGGCTTTCGAGGTCGACGCCGACCTGCGGCCCGAGGGCCGGCAGGGCGCGCTGGTGCGCACCCTGGACTCCTACCGCGAGTACTACGACCGCTGGATGTCGGTGTGGGAGGTGCAGGCCCTGCTGCGCGCCGTCCCCGTGGCCGGGGACGAGGCCCTCGGGAGGGCGTTCACCGAGCTGGTCGACCCGATCCGCTACCCGGCCGGGGGGCTCACGCCCGAGCAGGTCGCCGAGATCCGCCGGATCAAGGCCCGGGTCGAGCGGGAGCGGCTGCCGCGCGGTGCGGACCCGACCACGCACACCAAGCTCGGCCGCGGCGGGCTGGCCGACGTCGAGTGGACCGTGCAGCTGCTGCAGCTCCAGCACGCCGCCGAGCGACCGGAGCTGCGGGTGACCTCCACCGTGGCCGCCCTGCACGCGCTGCGAGACGCCGGGGAGCTCGACGAGGACCAGGCCGAGGCGCTGCAGAGGGCGTGGGAGCTGGCCACTCGGGCCCGCAACGCGGTGTTCCTGGTGCGCGGGCGGCCCAGTGACCAGCTGCCCCGGCCCGGCGTCGAGCTGGCCGGGGTCGCGCGGGCCAGCGGGCACGGCCCGGACACCGACCCGGGACGCTTCCTCGACGACTACCGGCGGGCCACGCGGCGCGCGCGCGGCGTCGTCGAGCAGGTCTTCTACGGCCAGCCGCCGGCCGGCTCCTGAGCGGTGGGTGTGCCGACCGCCCGGCCGGGGCAGGGGAGGAGGGTGTCGCAGACCGTGCCGGACGCCCTCGAGGACCCCGACGACGCCCCGCTCCAGCCGGGCGGTGCCACCATCACGCCCTACCGGGACGGCCCGCTGATCGTCCGCGGCGACTTCCGGCTGGTCGACCAGGACGGCGGGGAGATCGACCCCGGCCGCGAGACCGTGGCGCTGTGCCGGTGCGGCAAGTCCGGCATCAAGCCGTTCTGCGACGGCTCGCACAAGCGTGCGGGCTTCTCCGCCCCGAGCGCGCCCAGCCGGCCGCGGCCGGCCGCCCGCATCCGGCGCGAGGCCCCGCCGGAGGACGAGGCCCCGCCGGAGGACGACGCCCCGCCGGAGGACGACGCCCGCTGACCTTCGCGGCCGCCGGGGTCAGCGGCCCTCGAACGCGGTGGCCATCCGCTCCTGCTCCTCGAGCGCCTGGCCGATCCGCGCCTGGACCGCGTCGAGCTGACCGATCACCTCGCTGGTGGCCCGGATGCCGCTGGACACCGACTCGGTGCTGCTCTGGATCCCGGTGATCTGCGTCGACACCCGCTGGGTGGCGGCGGCGGTCTCGCGGGCGAGGTCCTTGACCTCCCCGGCGACCACGGCGAAGCCGCGGCCGAGCTCCCCGGCACGGGCGGCCTCGATGGTCGCGTTGAGCGCCAGCAGGTTCGTCTGGTCGGCGATCGAGGAGATGATCCGGATGACGTCGCTGACCGACGCCGAGGCCCGGCTGAGCGCCTCGACCTCCGCGGTCATCGACGAGGCCTTGGCGACGGCGTTCTCGGCGACCCGGCCGGCGTCCGCCGCCGCCTCGCGCAGCCGGGCGACGGTGTCGAGCAGGGCGCGGGCGCTGGCGGAGTCCTGCTCGGTGCGCCGGAGCACCTCGATGCGCTGCGAGACCAGCTGCTGCACGTTGCGCAGTGCCGAGGCCCGGGACTCGGACAGGTCGACGATCTCGGTGAGGAAGAAGTCCATCGTCCCGACGACCCGGTCGTCGGCGAGCACGGGGAAGCACACGGCGGAGCGGACCCCGGACCGCTGCGCGGCGGGTGCGCGGACGCAGTCGGTGACCTCGGCGAGGTCGGCG
This sequence comes from Geodermatophilus sp., assembly GCA_035645175.1. Classification (GTDB taxonomy): domain Bacteria; phylum Actinomycetota; class Actinomycetes; order Mycobacteriales; family Geodermatophilaceae; genus Geodermatophilus. The sequence goes on along the minus strand of DASQNB010000517.1, from coordinate 7,017 downwards.
GCGAAGACGAGGTCGTGCGTCCGCCAGGCGCGCCCGGGCAGGCCCACGCCCTCGGCGAAGCCGGCGTTGAGGGTGACCCGGCGGAGCTCCTCGCCGGCGGAGCCGGACTCCAGCGCGAAGCGCAGCACGCTCTCGGTCTCGTCCAGCGCCCAGAAGGAGCCGTAGGCCCAGCCGAACGCGGAGCGGACGGTGTCCAGGGCCGTCTGCAGCGCCGACTGCGGATCGCGCGCGCGGCCCAGGCTCTTGGCGACCTCGGCGACGGCCATGCGGTCGTCGACCGCCTCGCGGAGCGCCACCGCCGCGACGGCACCCGCGCGGGCGTGGGAGGCGACGCGGCTCAGCGACGTCCACTTCTGGCCGCGCGCCCCCAGGAAGGGCAGCGGGAAGTCGGCGTAGAACTCCTGCAGGGCGACCAGCCGGTTCCCGGTGAACACCGGGAGCCAGGCTCCCTCGGTCAGCCCGAGGGCGGCCGCGGTGTCCCGGCGCCGGGCGGCCTCCGGGCCGCCGTCCGCACTCGCGACGGCCACCTGCGCCGCGGTCGCCCGGCGGACCAGCTCGGCGTTCGCGGGCAGGACCGGCCCACCGCGCCAGGCCGCCGCCAGGTCGGCAGCGCCACGCCCGGACTCGTCCAGGAGGCGGAGGTCCCCGGAGGCGTCGGCCAGCCAGACCGCCGCGTAGGGCAGCTCGAGCGCCTCACCGAGGGCCCGGACCACGCGGCGGTGGGCGTCGGCCTCCCCGGTGACCCCGGAGTCCAGGGCGGCCAGCACGTGCTCGAGCGCCTCGCTGTCCCGGGGCGGGGGCCCGGACGGTGGGGCGACGGCTGCCGGACGTGCGCTGCGGAACCTCATGGACGGCCTCCCCCTGTGTGTCCACCGGTTCTCTTCGGCAGCCGGGCGGCAGGGGTTGATCCGAGAGGCCTCCCTGCAGGTGGGAGGACCCCCTCCTCCCCACCGCTCGTGGAAGGACCCCGTCCTCCTCACCGCTCACAGGCTCGCGGGGAGCCTCTGGACGGGGCCGGCCCGGACGAGGCCGGGCGGGGGCGGGGAGGTCCTCTCAGGCGGCCAGGGCCGGCCTCCCGCGCAGCGCCGAGCGGCCGGCCTCCCACTCGCCCAGCAGGTGCTGGGCGGCCAGGCCGTCCATCGCCAGCGAGCACGCGGCACCGAACAGGACGTCGGCGGTGAGCGCGGGCTCTCCGGCGACCAGCGAGCCGCACATGTCCACCGAGGCGATCTGCTCGTGGACCGCGTCGGCCTCCACGTGCTCGTCGTAGAAGACGGTCGTCGCCCCGTCGAAGCCCAGTCGTCGCAGCCCCGCCGAGTAGCGGCGGGACGGCTCCGAGGAGGTCATCTCCACGCAGGCCAGGTGCCCGAGCGCCGCGCCCCGCCACCGCCGGTGCAGCCCGAACAGCGACATGGTGTTGACCGAGGCGAACGCGACGGCGGGGGCGTCGTCCCACAGCGCGCCGTAGCCGGCGTCCAGAGCGAGGTCGCGCATCATGCCGGCGAACAGCTCGCTGTGCATGCGCGCCGCCGAGCCGCCGCCGTACTCGTCGGCCTGGATCTCCACCATCGCCGCCTTGGTCCGCCCCGACAGCCGGGGGACGGCGAAGGTGTGCGGGTCGGCCTCCTTGAGGTGGTACACCGAGCGCAGCGTGAGGTACTCGCGCCACTGCTCCAGCGAGCCGCTGCGGGCCATGTACCGCGACAGCGAGGGGCCGTCGTCGGCCGCGATCAGAGCGGTGAGCTGCTGGTCGACCGGCTCGTCGGTCACCTCGAGCGCGCCGACCAGCTCCCGCAGCGCCGTGGTGTGCGCCCGCTCCAGGTGCGCGCGCAGCCGCAGCAGCTCCGGGTCCCACTCCCAGGCCTCGTCGACGCCGTCGAAACCGCGGTAGTGCAGCTCGTAGCAGATCGCGAGCGCCAGCTGGAGGTCCTCGTCGAGCAGCGGGTCGGCCGCGGCGGCCGCCGTCCGCTCCGCGAGCCCGGTGGTCGCGGGGGACAGGGTGCCGACGCTGAGGTCGGTGCAGAGGGCGTGGGTCAGGGGGCCCCTGGGTTCGGGCAGACGCATGGTCGAGGCCATGCCCACGGCCAGGCGATTCGATGCGCGTGCGGGTGTGATGTCGCCCGTGGGTAGGGGGACGGCATGACCCCGAGCCCCGTCGGTCGCGTCGTCCTCGTCACCGGCGGCAGCGCCGGCATCGGCCGCGCCACCGTCACCCGGCTGGCCCGCGACGGCGCGCGGGTGGTGACGTGTGCCCGTGGCGGCGACCGGCTGGAACAGTCCGTCGGCGGGCTGGCGGGGGTGAGCACGGTGGTGGCCGACGTCGCCGACGCGGCCGACCGTGCCCGGCTGCTCGACCGCGTCCTCGACGAGCACGGCCGGCTCGACGCCGTCGTCCTCAACGCGGGCCTGGGCTGGGCCGGGTTGGTGGAGGACATGCCAGGCGACGCCGTCGAGCGGCTGATCGGGCTGAACCTGACCGGCGTCGTGGAGCTCACCCGGATCGCGCTGCCGCACCTGCTGGACGCCGCGGCCCGGCGGGGGAGGGCCGACGTGGTCACCGTCGCCTCGGCGGCGGCGTGGTCGCAGGTGCCGCCGCTGACGGTCTACTCGGCGACCAAGGCCGGGGTGCAGGGCTTCGTCAAGGGGATGCGGAGGGAGGTGACCGCCCGGGGCGTGCGGGTGCACACCGTCAACCCCGGCCCCGTGTCCACCGAGTGGCTGGCCCGCGGGCACGGCGCGCCGCCGGTGTCGGACGCCGACGCCCGCGGGCGGCTCTCCCCGGGCGTGCGTCCCGAACGGGTGGCCCGCCAGATCGCGGGCTGTCTGGCCTCGCCGTGGTCGCGCACGGTCGCCGTCCCCCGCTGGATGGGGCTGGTCCGGCTCGGCGAGGTGCCGCCGGTGGACCGGGTGCTGGACCTCGTGCTGTCCCGGCAGGCCGACCGGATCCGCCGGGTGACCGCGCGGATGGTGCAGGAGCGCACCCGCTGACCATCGAAGGGGGAGTCCCTCCCCTGGAGCCGAGGCCGAGTTGCGCTCTCCGCCTCGCGGCCGACACGCTCTGTTCACCCCGCCTGCGCAGAGTCGGGTCCGAGCCGGGACGGTCCGGCCCGCTTCCCCGGGAGACACCCATGCGACCCACCGTCCTCCGCCGCACGACCGTCGCGGCCGCCGTGACGACCACGCTCGCCGGGCTCACCGTGGCCGCGGCCCTGCCCGCCGCCGCCGAGCCGCAGCACCCCTCCGGTCCCGAGCCGGTCGACGTGCAGCTGCTGGCCCTCAACGACTTCCACGGCGCGCTCGAGCCCCCCACCGGCTCCGGCGGGCGCATCCAGACCGGCCCGGACCCCGACGGGGACGGCACGGCGACCGCACCCACCGTCGACGCGGGCGGGGCGGAGTACCTGGACACCCAGCTGGCCGCACTCGCCGAACAGCAGCAGCAGGAGAACACCATCACCGTCGCCGCCGGTGACCTGATCGGCGCCTCGCCGCTGCTGTCCGCGGCGTTCCACGACGAGCCGACCATCGAGGCGCTCGGCCTGGCCGGCCTGGACTACGCCAGTGTCGGCAACCACGAGTTCGACGAGGGCTCGGCGGAGCTGCTGCGCATCCAGGACGGCGGCTGCCACCCGGTCGACGGCTGCGCCGACGGCACGCCGTACGAGGGCGCGGACTTCCAGTACCTGTCGGCCAACGCCTTCGTCACCGAGACCGGCGAGCCGCTGCTGCCCCCGTACGCCGTCCACCGGGTGCAGGGTGAGCGGATCGGGTTCATCGGCATGACCCTCGAGGGCACCGGCGACATCGTCAGCCAGCAGGGCGTGGCCGGGCTCGAGTTCGCCGACGAGGTGGAGACCGCGAACCGGTACGCGACCGAGCTGCAGGCCCAGGGTGTCGAGGCGATCGTCGTCCTGCTGCACCAGGGCGGCTCGCAGAGCGGCCCGGACGCCTGGGACGTCGACGGGTGCGCCGAGCTGACCGGGCCGATCGTCGACATCGCCACCGGGATGTCCGACGCGATCGACGTCGTCGTCAGCGGGCACACCCACCAGGCCTACAACTGCCTGGTCGACGACAAGGTCGTCACCAGCGCCGGCTCCAACGGCCGCCTGGTCACCGACATCGACCTGCAGCTGGACCGGCGCACCGGCGACGTGGTCCGTGAGACGGCGACGGCCGACAACGTGGTCGTCGAGCGCACCGTGGCCGCCGACGCGGAGCAGACCGCGCTGATCGCCCGCTACCGCGAGGTCCTCGGCCCGATCGCCGCCGAGGTCGTGGGGTCGGTCGCCGTCGAGCTCACCCGCGTCCAGGAGGACCCGCTGGACGGCGCGGAGTCGACCCTGGGCAACGTCATCGCCGACGCCCAGTTCGCCGCCACCGACGACGAGCAGGGCGCGGTCGCGGCCTTCATGAACCCCGGGGGCGTGCGCGCCGACCTCGGTGCCGGCGAGGTCACCTACGAGGAGGCGTTCACCGTCCAGCCGTTCGCCAACAACCTGGTGACCCTCGACCTCACCGGGGCCCAGCTGAACTGCCTGCTCGAGCAGCAGTACCAGGTGGGCCGGGTGCTGTACGTCTCCGACAGCGTCCGCTACCAGGTCGACCCCGCCGGCACGCCGGCAGCGGCCGGTGCGGACCCCTGCACCGGCACCCGCGTGCCCGACGGTTCGGTGCAGATCGGGGGCGCGCCGGTGACGGCCGACGCGACGTACCGGGTGACGGTGAACAACTTCCTGGCCGGCGGCGGTGACGGGTTCTCCGTGCTGACCGGGGGGACGAACCCGGTCACCGGGGCCATCGACCTCGACGCGTTCACCGCCTACCTCGGGGCGAACTCCCCGGTCCCGGCGCCGGCGCTGGACCGCATCACCCGGGTCGGCTGACCCCCGCCGCACCCCGCGCACCGGCGGCGGTTCCCGCGTCAGGGGGCCGCCGCCGTCGCCTTCCGGGACGGGGGGATGCGGCGCCGGCCGGTCCGCCCGGTGTTCGAGATGCGGGACCGCTGGGCAGGAGGAGGTCGCCCGCAGACCCCGACCGGGAGGACGTCGCCCCCGTGCGTTCCCGCACCATCGCTGTCGCTGCCCCGTTCCTCGCGCTCACCGCCTGCGCCTCCCCGGCCGTCGGGTCGGCACCCCAGGCGGTCGCCGTCGAACGGGTGTCGCAGGCCGTCGCGGTGGTCCAGCCGGGCGGCGCCGCGCAGGACGCGGTTGCCGCCTCGTGCACGAGTCCCGCCGGCTACACGGTCGAGTTCCCCGCCGACTGGTCGACCAACGAGGCCGGCGTGCTGCCCGCCTGCAGCTGGTTCGGGCCCGGCGAGGAGGTCGTCGTCCCCGAGGCCTCCGACGTCCGGACCGCGCCGGTCACCCTGCAGGTCGTCGACGCCTCCGTGGCCGAGGCGGCCCCGGCGTACCCCGACGAGGTGGCGCGGACCGCGCTGGAGGTGGGCGGCCGGCCGGCCGTGCGCACCGAGCAGGTGACGGCGCCGGGCTTCTACCCCGAGGGCACCCGCATCACGACCTGGGCCGTGGACCTGGGCGGCCGGACCCTCCTGGCCGACGCCGTGGAGCTGCCTGGCGGAGACCACGGGGGCGCGGTCGCCGTGCTTGGGGAGATCGTGGCGAGCCTGGAGACCACCACCGCCTGATCGGGTTGCTTGCCGGCGTCTGCGACGCGCTGTTCCCTGATCGTCACATCTCTCCTGCACGGTGCTCGGCACACCGAGCGGGGGACGAGGAGGGGCGCTGGACTTCCTGCAGCCGTCGTCGTGGGACGAGGCGCTCACACCGAGCTCGGCCTGGTCAAGGTGGTCGCCGTCGACACCGCCCAGGACGTCGGGAAGGCGATCAACCCCGACGCCGTCGACGGACAGATCCACGGCGGCTCGGCGCAGGGCATGGGTCTGGCGCTGATGGAGGAGGTGGTGGTGACCGACGGCCACATGCGCAACCCCCCGTTCACCGACTACCTGCTGCGGACCATCCTCGACATGCCGCCGATGCGGGTGCAGGTGCTCGAGTACGCCGACCCCGAACGCGCCCTACGGCGTCCGCGGGGTGGGGGAGCCGCCGACCATCTCCTCCGGCCCGGCCGTGGCAGCCGCGGTGCTCGCCGCCTGCGGGAGGCCGCTGCGCCGGGTGCCGATCCGTCGGGAGCACGTCACCGGGATCTAGCCGACGCTCGCTCTGGCCGCGATCATGGTCGGGTGTCTGCCCCCGCCGGCGTGTCCGCCGGCCACTCGCCGATGATCGAGCCCGAGCAGCGACCGGCCGTGACCGCCACCGTGGACGTCCCGGTCCCGACCCTGGTCGGGGAGAGCGTCGTCGTCGAGCCGGACGCCGTCCGGATCCTGGACCGCCGCGTCTTCCCCTTCGAACGGACCTGGGTGACCTGCCGCAGCCACGAAGACGTGGCCAGGGCGATCGAGGAGATGGTCACCCAGAGCCTCGGCCCGCTGTTCGCGGCCGCAGGCGGGATGACGCTCGCGGCCCGGGAGGCCGACCGGCTCCCGACGGCACGGGCGCGACAGGAGTACCTGACCGGGGCCGGCCGCCGGCTGGTCGCCACCCGGCCGACCAACAACGCCATCCGGGACGTCGTGGCCGAGCTGCTGACGGTCGCGTCCGCCACCGTGGACGCAGGCGACCCGCCGGGAGCGGCCGTCGAGCGGGCCGCCCGGGCGGTCGCGGAGCGGCACCGAGCCGGCCACCGGCGCCTCGGGGAGCACGCCGCCGCGCTGATCCCGGACGGCGCCACGGTCCTCACCCACTGCTGGGCGGAGTCCTATCTCACCGAGACCGTCGCGGCGGTGCTGCGCTCGGGCAAGCGCATCGACGCCGTGTGCACCGAGACGCGGCCCTACCTGCAGGGCGCCCGCCTGACGGCGGAGAGCCTGGCGGAGATGGGCGTCCCCACGCGGCTGGTCACCGACGGCATGCCCGCGCACCTCATGAGCCGGGGCGACGTCACCACCTTCGTGACCGGCGCCGACCGCGTCACCATGGACGGCTCCGTCGT
>DASQNB010000516.1:0-1622 GCA_035645175.1 Geodermatophilus sp. | reverse complement strand
CAGGTGGTGCGGCTGGCCGACCCGGGGCTGACCGGCTGGGTGCTGGACGACCACCACCCGGACGGGCTCACCTACGTCGTCCCGCGCGGGCGCGACGTGGTCTGCGGCGGCACCGCGGTGGAGGGCGCCACCGGCACCGAGCCCGACCCGGCGGTCGAGGCCGCCGTGCTGGCCAGGGCGTGCGCTCTCGTCCCCGAGCTGCGGGGCACCCCCGTGCTGTCCCGCGCGGTCGGGTTGCGGCCGGGCCGGCCCACCGTCCGGCTGGAGCGGCTCGACGTCGACGGACGGCCGGTGGTCGCCTGCTACGGGCACGGCGGCGCCGGCGTCACCCTCTCCTGGGGCTGCGCCGCCGAGGTCGCCGCCCTGGTCTGACCGGGGTCATCCGGCCAGGGCTGCCAGCGCCATCGCGGCGTACAGGGCGGCCCCGTCCGGCAGCACCGCCTCGTCGAACACGACCAGGTTGGAGTGGTTGCCGGCGGCCCTCGCCGGCTCGGCCCCCGGCGGGCAGGCGCCGAGGAAGGCCATCGCGCCGGGCACCCGCTGCAGCACGTAGGCGAAGTCCTCGGCGCCCATGAGCGGCTCGCCGGCGGCCACGCTGTACTCGCGGCCGAGCAGCCCGCCCGCCGTCTCGAGCACCCGGGCCGCGACGCCGGGGTCGTTCGCGGTGACCGGGTAGCCCTCGCGGTGCACGAAGTCGACCTCCATGCCGTGCGCCGCGGCCACGTGGGTGGCCACCCGGCGCACCGAGGCGACGACGTCGGCCCGCCGCTCCGGCGACAGGGTGCGGATGGTGCCCTGCAGGAAGGCGGTGTCGGGGATGACGTTGTCGGTGGAGCCGGCCGTCATCTGCGCGACGGTGACCACCGCCGGGTCGAAGACCGGCACGCGGCGGGTGACCGCCGACTGCAGCGCCAGCACGATCTCCGCGGCGACCGGTATCGGGTCGGCGGCGGCGTGCGGCATCGAGGCGTGCCCGCCGCGGCCGCGGACGGTCACCTCCCAGTGGTCGGCGGCGGCCATCATCGGGCCGGGCCGCACGCTGACCACCCCGCTGGTCTGGTTGGCGAAGACGTGCAGCGCGAAGGCACCGGCCACCGGCGCCTCCGGGACGGCGTCCAGCAGGCCCTCATCGAGCATGTACCGCGCCCCGTGGTAGCCCTCCTCGCCGGGCTGCAGCATGAGCACGACCTGACCGGTGAGCTCGTCCCGCCGCTCGGCCAGCAGCCGGGCCGCCGACAGCAGCATCGCCATGTGCAGGTCGTGCCCGCAGGCGTGCATGGCGCCGGGCACCTCGGAGGCGAAGGGCAGGCCGGTGTCCTCCTGCACCGGCAGCGCGTCCATGTCGGCGCGCAGCAGGTACGTGGGGCCGGGGCGGGCGCCGCGCAGCACGCCCACCACCGAGGTGGTCGACCCACCGGTCGTCACCTCCACCGGCAGCGCGGCGAGATCGGCCAGCACCGTGGCCTGGGTCTGCGGGAGGTGCAGCCCGATCTCGGGCTGCCGGTGCAGCCGGCGGCGCAGGTCCACGGTGCGGTCGGCGTCGGCTCGGGCGGCGGCCAGCAGGTCGGCGGCGGGGATCGGCATGCCGCCCACTCTCCCGTACCCGGGCAGCTCGCTCGACC
>DASQNB010000515.1:0-3312 GCA_035645175.1 Geodermatophilus sp. | reverse complement strand
GCTCGAGGTTGAGCGGCGTGGCCATCGCGACGAGCACCGCCGTCACCCCCTCGCGGGCGCCGACGTCCCGGCTGACCTGCATCAGCCGGACCGAGTCGGCGTACACGCCGCTGCGCAGGGAGACGTGCCGGACGCCGGTCGAGGAGGGGGGCGCACTCACCCGCCGAACCGTACCGGCGCGGTCTCTCACCGGTAAGACATCAGTGCAACAACGATTTAGCACTGAGGTACTTCCGCGTCGTCCCCCGGGCGTGTCACATTGGCGCACCCTGGGGGCCGGCAACCTCCGTTCCACAGTCGGTCAGGGCCCAGGGGCAGGTCGAGGAGGCGGTCATGGCGTTCGGCTGGAAGCTCTACGGGGACGGCAAGACCCCGCCGCTGGGCGAGGCGGTGGCCCCGGACGAGCGGTTGTCCTGGCCGCGGACGATCGGCATCGGGGCTCAGCACGTCATCGCCATGTTCGGCGCGACGTTCGTCTTCCCGATCGTCATGGGGCTCGACCCCAACCTGGCGATCATGATGAGCGGGGTCGCGACGATCATCTTCCTGCTCGTCGTCAACGGGAAGGTGCCGAGCTACCTGGGCACCAGCGCGTCGTTCGTCGGTGGCGTGGTCGCGGTCCGGGCCTCGGGCGGGGACTCCTCCGACGTCGTCGGCGCGATCCTGGTCTCCGGCGTCGTGCTGGCCCTGGTCGGCGTGCTCATCCACGTCGCCGGCGTGCGCTTCCTGCACGCGGTCCTGCCGCCGGCGGTCACCGGCGCGGTGGTGCTGCTGATCGGCTTCAACCTGGCCCCGGTCGTGGCCGGCATCTACTGGCCGCAGGACCAGTGGGTGGCTCTGGCGACGATGACCTTCGTCATCGTCGCCTCGCTGCTGCTGCGCGGCTTCTGGGCCCGCATCTCGATCCTGCTCGGCCTGGTCTTCGGCTACCTGCTGTCGGTGCTGCTCGACGTGACGATCGGGCAGATCACCTCGCCCGACGGCACCGGCGAGGTCGTCACCCGCGACCGGATCAACTTCGACTCCGTCGCCGACGCCACCTGGTTCGGCCTGCCCGACTTCACCGCGCCGAGCTTCTCCCTCAACTTCAGCCTGCTCGTGCTGCCGGCGGTCATCGCCCTGGTCGCGGAGAACACCGGGCACGTCAAGGCGGTCGCCGAGATGACCAAGCGCGACCTCGACCCGTACATGGGCCGGGCCATCGCGGCCGACGGCGTCGCCACCGTCGTCGCCACCTCGGTCGGCGGCTCCCCGACGACCACCTACGCGGAGAACATCGGCGTCATGGCCGCCACCCGCGTCTACTCGACCGCGGCGTACTACGTGGCCGCGGTCGTGGCGATCCTGCTCGGCCTGTGCCCGAAGTTCGGCGCGCTGATCAACATCATCCCGGGCGGTGTGCTCGGCGGGATCACCGTCGTCCTGTACGGGATGATCGGCCTGCTGGGCGCGAAGATCTGGAAGGAGAACCGGGTCGACTTCGCCAACCCGATCAACCTGGTGCCGCTCGCCGCGGGCATCATCATCGCGATCGGGAACGTGAACCTGCAGGTCACCGACAGCTTCTCGTTGGGCGGTATCGCGCTGGGGACGATCGTGGCGGTCCTCGGCTGGCACGTGGCCCGGGCCCTGGCGCCGGCCGAGATGAAGGCCGCGCTGGACGCCGAGCGCGAGTTCGTCGGCGGCACCGGTCCCGCGCTCGGTCACACGGGGGCACACGAGTACAGCGCCGACCCGTCGTCGGTCGACGAGGTCGGCCGGCCGGGTGTCACCGACGGGCGGACGCCGGGAGAGGGCACGCTGAACAGGTGAAGCCCGCTCCGTTCCGGTACGCCGACCCCGGCTCGGTGGCCGAGGCCCTCGAGGTCCTCGCCACCGAGGAGGGCGCCAAGGTGCTCGCCGGCGGCCAGTCGCTGCTGCCGCTGCTGTCCATGCGGCTCGCGGCGCCGGCCGTGCTGGTCGACGTCAACCGGGTGCCCGGCCTCGACGCCGTCGAGGTCACCGGGGACGGCGTGCGGGTCGGGGCGCTGGTCCGGCACGCGGGGCTGCTGGCACATGGGGACGCCGCGCGGGTGCAGCCGCTGCTGGCGCGGGCTACGGCGAACGTCGCCCACCCGGCGATCCGGAACCGGGGGACGACGGTCGGCTCGATCGCGCACGCCGACCCCTCCGGCGAGATGACCGCGGTGCTCGCGCTGACCGGCGGCTCGGTAACCGTGTCCGAACCTGCCGGCGAGCGCGTCATCGGCTGGCGGGACCTGTTCGTCGGTCCGCTGGAGACGTCGGTGCCGGGCGCTGCGGTGGTGACGGATGCCTTCTTCCCCGCGCTGCCGCCGCGTTCGGGGACGGCCTTCGCCGAGGTGGCCCGCCGCAGGGGCGACTACGCGGTGTGCGGCGCGGGCGTCGTCGTCACCCTCGACGAGGACCGCCGCGTCGCCGCCGTCCGCACCTCCTACGTCTCGGTGGGGCTGACCCCCGAGGTGCACGACCTGACCGACGCCGTCGCCGGCTCACCGGTGGAGAAGGCCGACTGGGCCGCCGCCGGCGCGCTGGCGCGCACACTGGTGGACCCGGACGGCGACCTGCACGCCAGCGCCGACTACCGCCGGCTGCTGGTCGGCGTGCTGACCGAGCGGACGCTGGCCGACGCCGCCGCCGAGGCGGCCGAGAGGACCCCCGCATGAGCGTCTCCGTCGACACCGAGCGGACCGTCCGCCTGACCGTGAACGGTGTTCCACGTGAAGCCACCGTGCCGGTGCGGCGGCTGCTGTCCGACGCGCTGCGGCACGACCTCGGGCTGACCGGCACGCACGTCGGCTGCGAGCACGGCGTCTGCGGCGCCTGCACGGTGCTGGTGGACGGCGAACCGGTGCGCTCCTGCCTGGTGCTCGCCGTCCAGGTCGACGGCGCCGCGGTGACCACGGTGGAGGGGCTGGCCCGCGACGACGGCCGCGGCGGGCAGGTGCTGCACCCCGTGCAGGAGGCCTTCCGCGAGTGCCACGCGCTGCAGTGCGGCTTCTGCACGCCGGGCTTCCTGATGACGATCACCGCCGGGCTCGAGGGGCGGGACACGACCGAGGAGATCACCGAGGAGGAGGTCGACGACCTGGTCGGTGGCAACCTCTGCCGGTGCACCGGCTACGCGAACATCAAGAAGGCCGTCCGGCACGCGGCCGCCACGATGAGGGACGGCGCCGCGTGACCACCAAGCTGTTCGGTGAGCCGGTCCGCCGCCGCGAGGACGCCCGGCTGATCACCGGCCGCGGCCGCTACCTCGACGACATCGGCGCCGGCGCCCTGGCCGCCGCCTTC
>DASQNB010000514.1:0-3482 GCA_035645175.1 Geodermatophilus sp. | reverse complement strand
CGCGAGAAGCTCTCCGCCTGAGGTGCTGCCCGCGCAGGCACGCCTGCGCCGGCGTCCGGAGTTCACCGCGGTCGTCCGGTCCGGCAGGCGTGCCGGACGGCCGACCATGGTGCTCCACTACCTCCCCGAACGGCCCGTGACCCCGACGCCCGGCGACGCCGGGACGGTCGGTGGTCCACGGGCCGGCTTCGTGGTGGGCAGGACCGTGGGCAACTCCGTGGTGCGTCACCGCGTCACCCGCCGGCTGCGTGCGGTCGTGCTCGAGCAGCTCGACCGCCTGCCGGAGACCGCGGACCTGGTGGTGCGCGCCCGGCCGGAGGCCGCCGCCGCCACCTCGGCCGACCTGCGCCGCGACCTGACCGCCGGGCTGGACCGCCTGCTCGCCGTCCGGGCCCGCACCCCGTGACCGCCGCCCCGGGCACCGGGGGCCCCGGCTCCCCGACTGCCGCACACGGTGGACGTCGTCCGGTCGCCCGGGTGCTGCTCGCCGTCGTGGGCTTCTACCAGCGGGCGATCAGCCCGGCGTTCCCCCCGCGGTGCCGTTTCGAGCCCACCTGCAGCGCCTACGCCGCCGAGGCGGTCGCCGTCCACGGCGCGGGGCGGGGCAGCTGGCTGGCCCTGCGCCGGCTGCTGAAGTGCGCACCCTGGCACCCTGGTGGCCTCGACCTGGTGCCGCCGGCCCGCACGGTCCCCCCCGGAACCGCCCGACCCGTCCCGTCGGCACCCCGCCGGGCCCCGCAGGAGGAGTCCTCCGTTGCTTGACTGGCTCTACACCGCCATCTCGTGGGTCCTGGCCCGGTGGCACTCGCTGTGGAACGTCGTCTTCAGCGACCCGGCGGCCGGGACCGGGCTGTCGGGTCTCGCGTGGGCGCTGTCGATCGTCTTCCTGGTGGTCACCGTCCGGGTGATCCTCTTCCCGCTGTTCGTCAAGCAGGTCAAGTCGCAGCGGGCGATGCAGGAGCTGCAGCCGGAGATCGCGCGGCTGCGCACGCAGTACGGCAGCGACCGGCAGGGCTTCAGCGAGGCCATGCTCAAGATGCAGCGCGAGCGCGGGGTCAGCCCGCTGGCCGGCTGCCTGCCGATCCTGCCGCAGATCCCGATCTTCCTGTCGCTCTTCCACGTGCTGCGGCGGCTCGCTCCGGAAGCGCAGGGGCTCTACAGCTGGTCGCCCGAGCTCACCGACGAGGCGGCGCGGGCGCCGTTCTTCGGGGCACCGATCTCGTCGTCGTTCTTCATGAGCGGACCGAAGGCCGAGGCGATCATCGAGATCACCGGCGGCTACACCAACATCCGGGTCGTCGCGTTCCTGCTCATCCTGATCATGAGCCTCACGACCTTCTTCACGCAGAAGCAGATCATGCGGCGCTCCGGGCCGGTCGAGGGTCAGGCCGCGATGGTGCAGAAGCTGCTGCTCTACGTGATGCCGATCGGTCTGTTCGTCTCCGGCTTCCTGTTCCCGATCGGCGTCCTGCTCTACTGGTTCACCAACAACCTGTGGACGCTGGGCCAGCAGTACTTCATCCTGCGCAAGATGCCACCGCCCGGCTCCGACGCCGCGAAGGCCAAGGCATCGAAGGACGGGGCCGCCGCGGACAAGCCGGTCGTCGACCCCAAGACCCTGGCCCCCCGCCCCGGCGCCAAGCCGGTCCGCCCCAAGAGCGGCCGCACCGCCGCCCCGGCATCGACGGTCGACGCGACCAACCCGACCGGCGACACGACGGCCGACGGCACCACCGGCCCCCCGCCGGCCGCGGACGCCGCCGCACCCTCCGGTGCCACCGCCGCGGGCTCCGACAGCCAGCCACCGGGTGCCCGCTCCTCGGGCGGGCGACCGCGCAGCGCGGCCGGCCGCGGCAGCCAGGGGCCGGCCAACCGCGGCAAGCGCAAGCGCCGCTGACCCGGCGCGCGTGGCGCCCCTCGAGGGCACCCGCGCCGGCCACCGACCACCGGGGGTGACCCCGGACGCCCGCACCGACTGGGAGGACACGCCATGAGCGCCCCACAGCACCCCACCGAGCCGGTCGGCCCGACCAGCGAGGCCACCTCCGGAGCGGTCCTGAGCCCGGTGCCGACCGACGCCGGGATCCTGGCGCAGCCGGACCTGCCCGACCCCGACGAGGACGGGGCGGATGCCGCCGTCGAGCCGGCGGACGTGACGGACGACGGCGAGGGCACCGACGACCTGCTGGTCCGCGAGGGCGACGTCGCCGGCGACTACCTCGAGCGGCTGCTCGACATCCTCGACGTGGACGGTGACATCGACCTCGACGTCGAGGGTGACCGCGCCTCGGTGGCGATCGTCGGTGGCGACCTCAAGGACCTCGTGGGCTCCGACGGCGCGGTGCTCGAGGCGCTGCAGGAGCTCACCCGGCTCGCCGTCGCCCAGTCCACCGGCGTCCGCAGCCGGCTGATGCTCGACATCAGCGGGTTCCGTGCCCGGCGCCGGGCCGATCTCACCTCCCTGGCGGCCGAGACGGCCCGCCGGGTCGCGGGGAGCGGGCAGCCGGAGCGGCTGTCGGCGATGAACCCGTTCGAGCGCAAGGTCGTGCACGACGTCATCGCCGGGGTCGCCGGCGTGCGCAGCGAGTCCGAGGGCGAGGAGCCCAACCGCCGCGTCGTGGTGCTGCCGGAGAGGTGAGCGGGCCTGCGAGCTCGCCCGGTGGCCCGGCACCCGCGGGCGCGCCGGCGGACGCCGGCGAGGCGGCCGGGGTGACCGACCCCGCCTCCTCCGGCACGGGCGCCCCAGCCGTCCCACCGGCCCCGGAGGTCGCCCGCTCGGTCTTCGGGGCGGGGCTGGCCGACGCCGAGCGCTACGTCGCCCGGCTGGCCACCGACGGCGTCACCCGCGGGCTGATCGGCCCGCGGGAGGTGCCCCGGCTGTGGGAGCGGCACGTGCTGAACAGCGCCGCGGTGGCCGAGGCGGTCCCGCAGGGTGCCCGGGTGGTCGACGTCGGCAGCGGCGCCGGCCTGCCCGGCATCCCCCTGGCGCTGGCGCGGCCGGACCTGCGGCTCACCCTCGTCGAGCCGATGGCCCGGCGGGTGGAGTTCCTCGAGGAGGTCGTCGCCGAGCTCGGCGCCCCGTGGCGGGTCGTGCGCGGCCGGGCCGAGGAGCGCTCGGTGCGCGCCGCGGTGGGTCCGGTGGACGTCGTCACGGCGCGGGCCGTCGCCGCACTCCCCCGGCTGGTGTCGTGGTGCCGCGGGCTGCTGCGCCCCGGGGCGCAACTGGTCGCCCTCGTCGGCTCCCGCGCGGTGGAGGAGCTGCCGTCGCTGGTGCCCGAGCTCGAGGCGGCCGGGATGCGCGACGTCCACGCCCGGGCTGTCGGTGCGGAGCTGGGGGACGCTGCCACTACCGTGGTGGTCATGACCCGTGGAGCCCGATGAGCTGCGTTCCACGTGGAACCCGAACGACTTCCGGCGTCCGTTCCACGTGAAACGGCCCGGTAGGGAGGACCTGAGATGACCGACCCGGGCCAGCGGCTGCG
>DASQNB010000513.1:0-2700 GCA_035645175.1 Geodermatophilus sp. | reverse complement strand
CCAAGCTGGCGGCCGACGGGCACGTGGTGCTCGACGGCGACCGGGTGGGCCTGCCGTGACCGGCGTCGTCCGGGCCGCGGACAGCGAGCGCGACCAGCGGCGCGCCGCGGCGGCACTGCGGGCGGCCGGGCTGGCCCCGGGGAACCGGCTGCTGGTGTCCGCGGCGGCCTCGCCGGCACTGCTCGCCGTCGTGATCGGGGCGCTGCGCACCGGCATCGTCCCGGTGGTGCTCGACCCCGCGCTGCCCGCCGCCGAGCGGGCCGCGCTGGCCGAGGACGCCGACCCCGGGTTGGACGTCGGCAGCGACCCGGCGCGACTGCTGACCGGCGAGGACGAGGCCGAGCTGGCCGAAGTCCCGCTGACCCGGCCGATGCACTACACGTCCGGGACGACCGGCCGGCGCAAGGGCGTGTGGTCCGGCGTCCTGGCCGAGGACGACGCCCGCGCCCTGGCGGCCGAGGAGATCGGGCTGTGGGGCCTGGGCCCGGCCGACCGGCACCTGGTGCTCTCCCCGCTGCACCACTCCGCGCCGCTGCGCTTCGCCGTGCACACCCTGCTGGCCGGCGGGGAGGTGCTGCTGCCGGGGCCGTTCGACGCCACCCGCGCGGCCGACGTCATCGGCACGATGCGCCCGACCACCACGTTCTGCGTGCCCACCCACCTGCAGCGGCTGCTCGCCCACCCCGTCGACTGGTCGTCCCTCCGCCGGCTGGTGCACGCCGGCGCCCCCTGCCCCGAGCCGCTCAAGCGGGCCGTGCTGGCGGCGCTCCCCGAGGGCAGCGTCTGGGAGTTCTACGGCTCCACCGAGGCGCAGTTCACCGTCTGCTCGCCGGAGGACTGGCTGGCCCACCCCGGCAGCGTCGGCCGGGCCCGCCCGGGACGGCGGCTGGAGACCGACGAGCGCGGCCAGCTGTGGTGCGCGGTGCCCCGCTGGGCCCGGTTCGAGTACTGGCGGGCGCCGGAGAAGACCGCGGCCGCCTGGCGCGGCGACCGGGTCACGGTCGGCGACCTGGGCCGGGTGGACGACGACGGCACGGTCTGGCTGGACGGCCGCCGCGAGGACCTGGTCATCTCCGGAGGGGTGAACGTCTACCCGGCCGAGGTCGAGGCGGTGCTCGACGCGCACCCCGGCGTCGTGGAGAGCGCGGTCGTCGGCGTGCCCGACGAGGCATGGGGGCAGCGGGTGGTCGCCGCCTACGTCGGCGACGCCGACCCGGCCGACCTCGCCGGCTGGGCCCGCGAGCGGCTGGCCCCGGCCAAGCGACCCAAGAGCCTGCACCCGGTCGGCGAGCTGCCGCGCACCTCGACCGGCAAGCTGCGCCGGCTGGACCTGCCGGGAGTGCTCGGGCTGTGACCCCGCCTGACGACAGCCGAGGGAGCATCGCAGCGAGATGCCTGGAGCCGACAGCGAGTGAGCATCGCAGCGAGCGCCAGCGAGCGAGGAGCGGAGCGGCTGCTGCGGCGACTGGCGGTGTCGGGCGAGGAGCGGATCGAGGCGCGGAGGCAGGCTGGAGGACGCAGGAGTGGGACGTCGTCGTCGTGGGAGCCGGCACGTCCGGGGCCCCGCTGGCCGCGCGGCTGGCCGACGCCGGACGGCGGGTGCTGGTGCTGGAGGCCGGTGCCGACCACGTGCAGTTCCCGCGGGTGCTCACCGACGCCGCCCGGATGGGGGCCGCCGTCCCGGGCCACCCGGCCAACTGGGACCTCACCGGGGTGCTCACCGACGAGGTGACCTTCCCCGTGCCCCGCGGCCGGGTGGCCGGCGGGTCCAGCGCGCTCAACGGCGGCTACTTCATCCGGGGCACCCGGACCGACCTCGACCGCTGGGCCGCGGCCGGCAACGACCTGTGGTCCTACGACGCCGTCCTGCCGTCGTTCGTCCGGCTGGAGGCCGACCGTGAGTACGGCGACCGGCCCGGCCACGGCGCCGACGGTCCGGTGCCGGTGCGGCGGCCGGACGGCGACCACCCGCTGGCCGAGGCGCTCGGTGCCGCCGCCGGGGAGCTCGGCTTCCCCGACGAGCCGGACAAGAACACCGACGGGCCGCCCGGCTGGGGCCCGGTGCCGCTCAACGTGGCCGGCGGCGTGCGGGTCAACACCGCGATGGCCTACCTCGCGCCGCGCCGTGGGCATCCCGGGCTGACCGTGCGCGGCGGCGTGCACGTGCGCCGGGTGGTGGTCGAGGCCGGCCGCGCGGTGGGCGTCGAGACGGCGGACGGCGTGGTGCGGGCCGCCGAGGTGGTGCTCGCCGCCGGCGCGGTCGGGTCGCCGCAGCTGCTGCTGCTCTCGGGCATCGGCCCGGCCGACGACCTGCGCGCCCTGGGCGTCGAGGTGGTGGCCGACGTCCCCGGGGTGGGCGCGGACTACACCGACCACCCCGACGTCTACGTCACCTGGCGGCCGGCCCGGCGGCTGCCGATGCCGCGGGACCTGCACCCGCTGTCCGGCGTCCTCAACGCCACCGCCGACGGTTCGGTCGTCCCCGGCGACCTCGAGGTGCTGCCCTGGCTCAAGCCGTTCAGCCGGGTGATGGTGGCCCGCACCTCGGCGGGCGTCGCGCGGGTGCTGCGCCGGCCGGGGGCCACGCTGCGGGCGCTGCGCGGCGCCTCGCTGCACCGGCTGCTCGACACCGCCCGGCGCCGCGACGACCTGTTCCTCGGCGTCGGGCTGCAGCGGGAGGACAGCCGCGGCCGGCTCACC
>DASQNB010000512.1:0-3130 GCA_035645175.1 Geodermatophilus sp. | reverse complement strand
GGGGAGAGGTTGAGGTGCACCTCGTAGCCGGCCTCGACGAAGTCGTCGACCGCGGCGATGCGCTCGGCGACCCGGCTGGTGCGGATGTCGAGCACCCTGGCGTCGTCCTCGGGCATGACCGAGAAGCGGATGCGGGTCCGCCCGCGCGGGTCCAGCTCGAGCAGCTGCCGGTTGACGTACTTGGTGGCGAAGGACGCCTTGGCCGTCGGCAGCCCGGCGAAGGTGGCGACCAGGTCGGCGACGTTGTCGCTGACCAGCGCGTCGACCGAGCAGTCGCTGTTCTCGCCGAGGTCGTAGACCCAGGCCTCGGGGTCGCACTGGTCGGGCTCGGTCTTGGGGCCCTGCCGGGCGACGTGCCGGCGCAGGTAGCCGGTGATCTGCTCGATGTTGGTGAACACGGTGATCGGGTTGGCGTAGCCCTTCTGCCGCGGCACGTAGCAGTAGGCACAGGCCATCGCGCACCCATTGGCCGTCGAGGGGGCGATCCAGTTCGCCGAGCGGCCGTTGGGCCGGGCGGTGAGCGACTTCTTGACGCCCAGCACCAGCGTCTCGGACTTCACCCGGACCCAGCGCTCGACGTTGCCCTCGTTGCCGTGCAGCTCGGGGATCTTCCAGTGCGAGGGGACCTCGACCACCTCGGCGCCGGGGAAGCGGGCCAGCACCTGCTGGCCGCGGGGCGAGGCGAGCGCGGCGGGCTCGGCGTAGACCTGGCGCACCTGCAGCAGGCGGGAGAGGTCGGCGGACCCGGGGGACGACGAGGCGGGGGACGACGGTGCGACGGGGCTTCCCACGCCGGGTGCAGCAGCCGGCGGAGGAGCGGTGTTCCCGCAGGTCGGCGCGTCGCGGAGGAGAGGTCAGCAGCCGGCGGACGGCGAGGGCAGCGCGCCCGGACCGGGCCACAGCCGGGCGGTCACGGTGCCGACGAGCGAGGAGGTCGGCACCGGGCCGAAGGAGCGCGAGTCGACCGACCCGTCGCGGGAGTCGCCGAGCAGGAACAGCTCGCCGTCGGGCACCGTGATCGGGCCGAAGAAGACGCCGTCGAGCCGGGCCGGGTCGATCGCCGGCTCGCAGACGGCCACACTGTCGACGACCAGGACGCCGTCCTCGATGGCCACCTCGTCCCCGCCCACCGCGACGGCCCGCTTGACCAGCATCCCGTCCCCGAGCGGGGAGGTCACGGCGACCACGTCGCCGCGCTGCACCGGCTTCTGCCCGTGCCGCACGAGCAGCAGGTCACCCGCCGCGACGGTCGGCGTCATGCTGTCGGAGTCGACCCGCATGGGTTGCACGGGCAGCAGGCCGGACGTCGCCGCCACCAGCAGCAGTGCCGCAGCCGCCACGAGCCAGAGGCCGGCGTCGCGCAACCGCCGGGCCGCCCCGGCCCGGGGGGAGCCGCCGCGGTCCCGGGTGCGGGGGTCACCGGGGACCGCGGCGGCCGTTCGGGGGGTGGTCCTCACCCGAGGACGCCGGTGAACCACAGCGCCCAGGCGAGCCCGCCCAGGACCAGCAGGGCATTCAGCGCCCGACCCCGCCAGGACGCCGGCAGGAGGGCGGCCAGCGCCGCGACGGTCAGCAGCTCGGCGGCGACCACCGCCGTGCCGACCGCCTCCGGGCCGTGCGTGCCGGACGACGTCGGGAGCCCGTCCATGGCCACCGGCCCCGAGGAACCCAGCGGCATGCCGTCGGCGAACCGGACGCCGGTCACCGGGTCGACGGCCACGGTCTCCCGGCCGGGGACGTCGTGCGCGTGCCCGGAGGCCGCGGCGTCGTGCACCGCGAAGGCGTCGAGCAGCCCGGTCGTGTGCGCGACGACGTAGAGGGTGAGCAGCCCGACCGTGCCGAGCAGGGCCGTGGCCACCAGCTGCCGGCCCGCGCGGGTGCCGACCCACGCCCCGAGGACCAGCCAGGCGGCCAGCCCGGCCTGGGCGAGGGCGGTCAGCAGGAAGAAGCCGACGGCCAGCTGACCTGCGGACAGGTGGTCGACCGCGGCGGCCACGTGCAGCCCGCCGGCCGCGGCCAGGCCCAGCGCCGCGACCAGCTGCCACCGGGCGGTGCCGCGGCGGGCCTGCAGCACCGTCCGGTCGGCGGCCGGCGCGACGGCCACGGCGGTGGTGGCGGCGGTCACCGCGTCCGCCGCCGGGTCGGGGTGGCCGTCGGGGTCGGCTCCGGGGCCGGCGTGGTGGTGCGGCGCGGCGGGGCAGCCGACGTGGTCGGCGCCGCCGGCGGGGCGGCCGTCGTCGGGGCGGCCGGCGCGGGGGTCGTCGTGGGAGCGGTGCCCCCCTGCGTCGAGCCGGTGGTGCCCGAGCCGGTGCCCGTCGTCCCGCTCCCCGTGCCCGTCGTCCCGGTCCCCGGCGCGGGTGCCGGGGGTCCGTTCTCGGCGAGCTCCTCCGCTGCCTCCTCCGCCGCCTCCTCGGCCGCCTCGGCGGCCTCCTCCGCGGCGTCCTCCATCTCGTCGGGGTCCCCGCTCCTGGGCGGCGCGGTGTTGATGGCGTCGCAGTCGATGTCGTGGTGACCCACCTGGTACTGGGTCATCATGTCGTGGTCCTCGTGGGAGAGGTTGTGGCAGTGGATCATGTACCGCCCCTCCTCGTGGTCGAAGCGCATGAGCAGCCGGACGGTCTCGTTCTCGCCCACGTAGACCACGTCCTTGGGGCCCCGCTCCTCCGGCCGCGGCGGCCGGCCGTTGCGGCTGAGGACCTGGAAGTCGATCAGGTGCACGTGCAGCGGGTGGAACCAGCCGCCCGAGGAGTTGTGGACCTCCCAGATCTCGGTGCTGCCCGGCGCGACGTTGGCGAAGACGTGCTCATACCTGCTCTTCACGACGTCGTCCCAGGTCTCGTCGTTGATGACCCACAGGCCGTTGGTGCGCTCCAGCTCCATCCGCCGGGTGGCCACCGCCGCGGCGGGGTCCAGCGTCATCGTCGGGTGCACCGGGCCGAGCGTGCTCGGGATGCTGTTGCCCTCGGTGCTGCTGACCGTCGTCCCGACGTCGAACTGCATGACCTTGCCGGTGTGGTCGTAGTCCCGCGCGTTCTTCACGCCGCCGTTGAGCAGCTGGACCTTCGTGCCCTTGAGGTCGGCGAAGTCGATGACGATCTCGTAGCGCTCGGCCATGCCGATGGTCAGCGTG
>DASQNB010000511.1:0-1699 GCA_035645175.1 Geodermatophilus sp. | reverse complement strand
TCCGCAGAGGGCGTCACGACCCCGTCACGAGGACGTCAACGGAGTCACCCGGCGCCGATGCACGGGTCGGCCGGTGCGACATGCCGGGGATCTGGGGGTGTGGCGGCGTGACCGAGTGCCGCCGGAAGCCATTCCACGCTCGGGCGCGGTGGAGAAGTCGACAAGGCAGTGCGCACTGGAGTGGGTGACCGGCCGCCGATTCCGGTTCCCACAACGATCCGGTGACGGGGCCATTGTCGGCCAGTTCGACGGGGCGGAGAAGGGCTGGTCGCGCCCTACGTTTCCGATCGCCCGCGGCACTTCCCCAGCCGCGACGGGACATTCCTGAGGAGACCTGCGTGAGCGCGCCTTCTGTATCACTCCTCCGCTTCTCGAGAGCGACGGACGAGGGGCTGAGCCTGCTGCTGGACCTGTACGCCGTTCCGCCCTCGGCGGAGGCCCCGGCGCCCCATCCGGCCGGCTTCTACCGGGCGGAGCTCCGGGCCCGGGTGCGGCAGTGGGTGCGCCGGGCGGCCGACTGGGGCGCCGGTCCCGAGGGAGCCTGGCGTGCCTGGTGAGGGCCGCGGGCCCGAGTCGGGGTCGATGACCACCGGGGCCGCCGCTCGTCCGGCGGCCGGACCGCAGTGCGGAGGAGTGCAGTCGTGACGCTGGAGCCGACGGTGGCCGTGCTGGCCTTCCTCGCGCTGCTCGGGCTGGTCGTCGGGCTGGGCAGGAGCTCGACCGCCCGCTACGAGGCCGAGCGGGCCCGTGCACGGGAGGCGCAGCGGCAGGCGGAGGCCGCCGGGAAGGCGGCCCACCCCGCCGGACGGCGCGCCGGTGAGCGCACGGGGTGGTGGCTGGTCGACGAGTCCGCGGAGCAGCCGGGCGCGCCGGTCCTGGCCGGTCCGTTCGCCGACCGGATCGATGCGGACTGGGCCGCGCTGTCCGGCGAGCTGTCCGACTCGGTGCGCACGGTCCACGGCGTGCACGGAGCCGACGGCGTGGTGGTGCAGCGGCAGTCGCCGCAGGAGCGGGCCTGGCTCGTCGAGCTCGGCGGTCAACTGGACCGGCTCACCGAGGACTGGGACGGGTTGCTGTCGGACTCCGACGCGCTGACCACGCTGCTGGTGGAGGTGAGTGCGGCGCTCCTCGAGGCCGGGCTCGCCCTGCACGACAGCGCCGAGGGCAACGCGGCCGGCGGCGTGTGCCTGGTCCCCGACCCCGGCGGCCGCGGCATCCTCGTCACCTGGCGCCAGCACGACCGGATGAGCGTCGACCGCGTCCACGGTGCCGAGCTGGAGACGGCGGTGCAGCGGACGATGAACGCCGCGGTCGCCGACGTCCTGACGGAGATGGGCTTCCCCGTCACGCCCGTCGGCACGACCGGGTGCCACCTGGTGACCGCCACCCAGCGGTCGGCATCGACGTCCTGAGAACTTCTGGGTAGGACCGATTCGCCCTGCTGACCTGCGAGGCCGCCGCGGTCAGCGGAGCGGGGACCACCTCTCCGCAACTGGGCGTCACGTGTTGGCCACGCACGGGCGCGGGCTACGGTGCCACCGCACGTCGCGCGGACGACGTCCGGTGGAGCCCCCAGGGGCCGCCGACCCCCTCGCTGAGACCACGGCGGGAGTCTCCCCCAGGGGCAACGCGGACAACACGCTGACCGTCCACGTGCACCCGGGGGAGTCCTTCCACTACGACATCCAGCTGCCCGACG
>DASQNB010000510.1:0-7812 GCA_035645175.1 Geodermatophilus sp. | reverse complement strand
GAAACACCGTCTTCACATATCGAGCGGGCGCCTGTAACTTGGCTCACGCATTGTTTCTACACCCGTAGAACCAAAAGAGGGAGCCCCCATGGCAGCGGACACCACCGCCAGCACCGCGACCCATCCACTGGCCCAGCTGAGCGCCGCGGACGTCACCGCTGCGCGCGAGGTCCTCGACGCCGCCGGTCTCGTCACCGAGTCGACCCGGTTCGTCTACGTCGGGCTGGAGGAGCCGCCGAAGTCGGCGCTGTACGACACGGACGCGGTCCCCGACCGACGGCTCCGGGCGCTGCTGCACGACGTCGCGCGGCCGAACGGGCGGGACGTCGTCGTCTCGGTGACCGAGCGGGCGGTCGTCTCCGACCGCGCGCTGGACGCGGCGACCGACGGGCAGCTGCCGGTCCTCGACGAGGAGTTCGCCCTGGTCGAGGAGGTGCTCGCGCAGGACGAGCGGTGGCTGGCTGCGCTCGCGGCGCGCGACCTCCACGTCGCGGACGTGCGCGTGGCCCCGCTGTCGGCCGGGGTCTTCGAGTACCCGGAGGAGGAGGGGCGCCGCATCCTGCGCGGCCTGGCCTTCCGCCAGGACCACCCCGAGGACCACCCCTGGGCCCACCCGATCGACGGGCTGGTCGCCTACGTCGACGTGATGGCGAAGGCCGTCGACCAGGTGATCGACCTCGGGCCCGTGCCGATCCCCGAGGAGCACGGCAACTACACCGACCCGGAGCTCACCGGCCCGCTGCGCACCACGCAGAAGCCCATCGAGATCACCCAGCCCGAAGGGCCGAGCTTCACCCTCGACGGCAACCTGCTGACCTGGGAGGGCTGGCGACTGCGCGTCGGCTTCGACGCCCGCGAGGGCCTGACCCTGCACCAGATCGGCTTCCTCGACGGCGGCCGGCTGCGGCCGATCATCCACCGGGCCTCGATCGCCGAGATGGTCGTCCCCTACGCCGACCCCTCGCCGGTCCGGTCGTGGCAGAACTACTTCGACACCGGGGAGTACCTCGTCGGCCGCTACGCCAACGCCCTCGAGCTGGGCTGCGACTGCCTCGGCGACATCACCTACATGGACGCCGTCATCGCGGACGAGCGCGGCAACCCCCAGGTGCTGCGCAACGCGATCTGCATGCACGAGGAGGACTTCGGCGTCCTCTGGAAGCACACCGACCTGTGGGCAGGGTCCTCGGAGACCCGCCGGCAGCGCCGCATGGTGATCAGCTTCTTCACCACCATCGGCAACTACGACTACGGCTTCTACTGGTACCTCTACCTCGACGGCACGATCGGCTTCGAGGTCAAGGCCACCGGGATCGTCTTCACCTCGGCCCACCCGGGCGACGGCTACCCGTACGCCTCGCAGATCGCCCCCGGGCTGGGCGCCCCGTTCCACCAGCACCTGTTCAGCGCCCGGCTGGACATGATGCTCGACGGGCCGACGAACACCGTCGAGGAGCTGGACTTCGTCCGGGTCCCGATGGGGCCGGACAACCCGCGCGGCAACGCGTTCGCCCAGCGGCGCACGACCCTGCGCCGGGAGTCCGAGGCCCAGCGGATGGCCGACCAGTCCGTGGGCCGCGTCTGGCACGTCAGCAACCCGAACAGCCGCAACCGCGTGGGCGAGCCGGTCGCCTACGCGCTGCTGCCCGAGGGACAGCCGGCCCTGCTGGCCGACCCCGACAGCTCGATCCACCGGCGGGCGACCTTCGCCACCAAGCACCTCTGGGTCACCGCCTACGACCCCGCGGAGCGCTACGCGGCCGGCGACTTCGTCAACCAGCACGAGGGGGGCGCCGGCCTGCCGGAGTACGCCGCCGCGGACCGCGACCTCGAGGGGACCGACGTCGTCGTCTGGCACACCTTCGGGCTCACCCACGTGCCCCGGCCGGAGGACTGGCCGATCATGCCCGTCGACTACACGGGCTTCCGGCTCAAGCCGGTCGGCTTCTTCGACCGCAACCCCACCCTCGACGTCCCCCCGAACACCAGCGCCCACTGCCGGTCGCGCTCGGCCGGCAGTGACAGCCCGGACGACGGCTGCTGCCATGGCTGAGCACGCCGTTGGGGACACTGGGCTCACCGACGACCGACGGGAGCCCCGTGCCGAAACTGGTGGACCACGAGGCCAAACGCCGCGAGATCCTCGAGGTGACGTGGCGACTCATGGCGACCCGGGGTGCCGACGCCGCGACCATGCGGGAGATCGCCCGCGAGGCCGGCTACGCCAACGGGGCTCTGGCTCACTACTTCGCCAACAAGGACGCGCTGATCGAGGCGGCGTTCGGCTACGTCTTCGACCGGACGAACGACCGCATCCACGAGGCGACCGTCGGCCTGCGGGGGCTGGCCGCGCTCCGCGCGTTCCTGGTCGAGGTGCTGCCGATCACCGAGGTGACCCGGCTGGAGGCCCGGATCGTCCTCCCGTTCTGGAGCCGCACCGTCGCCGACGAGCGTGTCGCCGAGCTCAACGACGCGGCGATGCAGCGCTGGCGCCGCGAGCTGGCCGAGCTGCTGGAGCAGGCCCGCGAGGACGGCGACGTCACGGTCGACACCCCGGACGACGTCCTGGCCGAGCAGCTGCTCGCCATGGCCATGGGGCTGCAGGTGCTGGCCACCACCCACGGCACGCCGACCCCGGCGGGAACCCAGCTGGCGATGCTCGACGCGTTCCTCGCGGGGCTGGCGGCGCCCTGACGGCTACCGCGCGAGGGGGCGGAGGAGGGCCCGCAGTCGCTCCACGCCTGCCTGCGCGGCCACCGGGTCGTCGAGGCACACCTGCTGGAACACCAGCCCGTCGACGGCCGCGAACACGAGGTGCACCAGGGCGTCGTCCGCGGCGATCCCGGCAGCCTCCAGTTCGGCTCGCAGCGCCTGTCGGTAGGTCGCGTAGACCTGCTCCACCTGCGGGCGGAGCTCCGGCCGGCGCCGCGCCTCCAGGATGAGCTCGTACTGGAAGGCCTGGTCGTCGGGGTTGTCCTGCACCATCTCGACGACGCCGGCGAACAGGGCGTCCAGGTCGCCGCTGCCCGGCCTCGCACTGATGGAACCCACGCTGTTGGCCAGCGAGAACTCCAGCGCCGCCTGCAGCAGGGCGTCCCTGGTGCCGAAGTGGTGGGCCACCAGACCGTGGGCGACGCCGGCCTCCTGCGCCACGGACCGATAGGTCAGGTGACGGAGGCCCCGGGTCCCGACGACGTGCACCGCGGCGGCCAGCAGGGCCCGCCGCCCCTCCCCGTAACCCGGCGTCGGGCGCGCGGTCATCCCCGCAGTCTCGATTCCTGTCATGTCGCCCCGTTCCTCGATGGGACGACCGTACGTACTGACGTGGGCCTCGACGGTCGCGACCCGATCATCAGCGCTCGGCAGGCGGCAGAAGCAAAACTGACCACTTGACCAGTTTCAGAGCCTCATGCACGCTCTGTGCCAGCGGTCACAACTGTCCATCTGGATAGTTCCTACCGCGTCGGCACTTCTCAGTCCGTCGTCCCGAACGGAGACGACGCCTCGTCCCCGGCTGCCCGGTCACCCGACCGGCGCACCCGGCCCGCCGCCATCCACCGGAGCGACCATGTCCCAGGCCACGCACACCCCCGCCCCGCCCATCGGCGAACGGGCCGGCAACCGCCAACTCAAGCGCGGCGCCATCGGCGTCGTCGGCATCCTGTTCTTCGTCCTGTCGGCCCAGGCGCCGCTGACCGGCATCGGCGGCGCCCTGCCGCTGGCCGTCGCACTCGGCAACGGCGCCGGCGCACCGGCCGCCTACCTGGTGGTCGGCATGGTCATCGCCCTGTTCGCGGTCGGCTTCATCGCGATGAGCCGCCACGTCACCGAGGAGGGCGCCTTCTACGCCTACATCGGCCGCGGGCTCGGACGCCGGCTCGGCACCGGGTCGGCACTGCTCGCGCTGTGGTCGTACAACACCGTGCAGGCCTGCATGTACGGCCTCTACGGCTTCATCGTGTCCTTCCTCGCGGACACCTACCTCGGCTTCGCCCCGCCGTGGTGGGCCTGCGCACTGGTCACGATGGCGGTGGTGCAGGTCCTCGGTTCGCTCAACATCGACCTGGGCGCCCGCTTCCTCGGTGTGCTCGTCGCCGCGGAGATGGCGATCCTGCTGGCCTTCGCCCTGGTCACGCTGTTCACCGGCGGCGGCCCGGAGGGGCTGGACCCCAGCGCGAGCTTCTCGCCGAGCGCGCTGCTGGCCGGCGCCCCCGGCATCGCGCTCACGTTCGGCATCGCCTCGATGTTCGGTTTCGAGTCGACGGCCATCTACTCCGCCGAGGCCAAGGACCCCGCGCGCACCGTGCCCCGGGCCACATACCTCGCCGTCGCCACCATCGCGCTGTTCTTCGCCTTCGTCTCCTGGATGGTGGTCAGCTCGTACGGCGCCGGACAGGTGGTCGGCGCTGCCGGCGCAGCGCTGGAGTCCGGTGACGGCACGGTCCTGCTGTTCTCCGCCATCGCGGACGCGCTCGGCCCCTGGGCGGCCGAGGTGGGCGGCGTCCTGCTGGCGACGTCGCTGCT
The DNA here is from genome assembly GCA_035645175.1 of Geodermatophilus sp. GTDB lineage: Bacteria > Actinomycetota > Actinomycetes > Mycobacteriales > Geodermatophilaceae > Geodermatophilus. Next base: position 3,288 of record DASQNB010000510.1, on the reverse strand, counting down.
GGCCGGCATCCTCGCCTTCCACAACGCCTCGAACCGCTACGTGCACTCGCTCGGACAGACCGGGGTCCTGCCTCCCGTCGTCGCCCGCACCACGCGCCAGGGGGCGCCGTTCGTCGCCAGTGGTCTGCAGACCGCGCTGGCACTGCTCCTGGTCATGCCGTTCGCGGTCCTGGGCCTGGACCCGGTCCTCACGTTGTTCGCCTGGTTCAGCGGCGTGGCGGTCCTCGGACTCGTCGTCCTCTACTTCCTCACGTCGATCTCCGTGGTGGTCTTCTTCCGGCGCACGCGCCTGGACACCCGCCCGTGGCAGACGCTCATCGCCCCGGTCCTCGCGGCCGCTCTGATCGCGGCGCTGGCGGTGCTGGTGCTCACCAACTTCACCCTGCTCATCGGCGGCTCGGCGGCCACGGCCGTGCCCCTGGTCCTCTCCGTCCCGCTGGTGCTGCTCGTCGGCGTCGCCCTGCAGTCGGCCGGCCGGCACCCGGCCACGCCCGACGCCGCGGCTCCCGCTGCGCCGTCCCCCTCCACCCCCGCCGCCTGACGACCGCTCGAACCACGAGGAGCAAGAATGTCCAACCCACACGACGTCGACGTCATCGTGGTCGGCGCCGGGTTCGCCGGCGTCACCGCAGCCCGGGAGCTGCGCCGACAGGGGCACCGAGTGCTCGTGCTGGAGGCCCGGGACCGCATCGGCGGCCGCACCTGGACCGACACCCGGCTCGGCCGCGACCTGGAGATGGGCGGCACCTGGGTCCACTGGATCCAGCCGCACACGTGGGCCGAGCTGACCCGGTACGGGATCGGCGTGACGCCCTCCCCCGTCCCGGTGAAGGGCTACTGGACCAGCGGCGGCACGGTGCACAGCGGCACCGCCGAGGACCTGCTCGGCCTCATCGACCGCGGGATGGGGGCCAGCACGGCAGAGGCGCTCACGCACTTCCCGCAGCCGTACCAGCCGCTGCTGGCGGGCCGGTCGCTCGCCGAGGTGGACCGCATCAGCATCCGCGAGAAGCTCGAGCAGGTCGGCCTGAGCGCCGAGGAGTTCGACGCCGTCGAGGGCATGTGGGCGACCAACTTCAGCGGTCGCACCGAGGACGGCGGCTACGCCCAGGCGCTGCGCTGGTGCGCTCTGGCCGGCGGCAGCTGGCAGCTGATGTTCGAGGCCTGCGCCACCTACAAGGTCGTCGGTGGCACCCGCCGCCTGATCGAGGCGATGACCGCCGACGCCGGCGTCGAGATCCGCACCCGTGCCCGGGTGGCCGCCGTGGCGCAGGACGACACCGGCGCCACCGTCACCCTCGAGGACGGCACGACCCTGACGGCGGCCGCGGTCGTCGTGACCCTGCCGCTCAACGTGCTCGACTCGGTGACCTTCGACCCGCCCCTCTCGGAGGGCAAGCGCCGGGCCGCGCACCAGGGGCAGGCGTCCCAGGGGGTGAAGGTGTGGGCACGACTGCGCGGTGAGCACGAGCCGTTCGTCGCGCTCGGCCCGGGATCCGGTCCGCTCACCCTCTGCCAGGTCGAGTACGTCGGGGACGGCGAGACGGTCGTGGTCGCCTTCGGATCGGTGAGCGAGCGGCTCGACGGCTCGGACCGCGCCGCCGTCCAGGACGCCCTGCGCACCTGGCTGCCCGACGTCGAGGTCCTCGAGGTGGCCAGCCACGACTGGGTCTCCGACGAGCTCGCCGGTGAGACCTGGCCCATGCAGCGCGCCGGACAGCTGACCGGAGCGCTCGCCGAACTCCAGCGCCCGGAGGGCCGGGTCCTCATCGCCGGGTCCGACTACGCCGACGGCTGGGCGGGGTTCATCGACGGCGCCATCGAGAGCGGCATGCGCGCCGGCCGCGACGTGCACGCCCTCCTGACCTCGTCCGCCTCCGTCCCTGCCGACGCCCCGGCCCTCTCACCGTCCTGAAGAACGACCACCCTGAGGAGTCCCTGTGAAGCAGCACCTCGTCGAGTTCGTCCACATCCGCGTCCAGGACGGCCAGGAGGAGGAGTTCCTGGCCAGCCGGCCCGGCGCCGTCGCTGCCGTCGCCGCCGCCGTCCCCGGCTTCGTGGCCGCGCCCGTCATCGCCAAGGGCGAGGACGGGTTGTGGACCGACGTCTGGATCTACGACAGCGCCGAGCAGGCCGAGGCGGCCAACGCGAAGGCCGCGGACATGCCCGAGTTCGGCCGGATGGCCGCCGTCAGCGAGGTCCTCTCGATCGACATGGCCTGGATGCCCGTCGGCTGATCCCCGACGTGACGGCGCCCGGGCCCGTTCCTCGAGGCCCGGGCGCCGTCGTCGCCACCCCCTTGTGTCGGGCACCACAGCGTTCTATTCTCGAACCAGTAAGTGAACAGCTGATCCGTTTATCGAACAGTAGTCGACCTGGAGACCTCCCCATGGCAGCCAAGCCCTTCGCCTCCTCCGCCGATCTCGGCGTCAAGGAGCAGACCCTCGAGGTGCTCGCCGACGGCGTGTACGCCCTGACCGCGGAGGGCGACCCCAACCTGGGCGCCATCGAGGCCGAGGACTTCCTCGTCTGCTTCGAGGCGCTGGCCACCCCGGTCGCCGCCCGCCGCTGGCTGGCCAAGCTGCGCGAGCACACCGACAAGCCGGTCCGCTACCTGGTGCTCAGCCACTACCACGCCGTCCGCGTGCTGGGCGCCAGCGCCTTCGACGCCGAGGTGATCGTCAGCTCCGAGCAGACCAAGCACCTCATCGAGGAGCGCGGCCAGCAGGACTGGGAGAGCGAGTACGGCCGGATGCCGCGGCTGTTCGAGGAGCCCGAGTCCATCCCCGGCCTCACCTGGCCGACGATGACCTTCCGCGACAAGCTGACCATCGAGCTCGGCGGCGACCGCGGCGAGCTGGTGCTGGAGTTCCTCGGCCGCGGGCACACCGAGGGCGACATCGTCGCCTGGCTGCCCAAGCAGGAGATCGTCTTCGCCGGCGACCTCGTCGAGTCCCAGGCCGCGCTCTACACCGGGGACGCGTTCCACTTCGACTGGGCCGCCGGCACCCTCGACCGGGTCAAGGCCCTGGGCGCGCAGCAGCTGATCGGCGGCCGCGGCGCCATCGCCCGCGGCCGCGACCAGGTCGACGCCGCCATCGAGCAGACCCGCGACTTCCTGCTCACCATGCAGCGCACCGTCGGTGGGGCCCACCGCTCCGGCGGCACCCTCAAGGACGCCTTCGCCGCCACCCACGAGGCCCTGGCACCCAAGTACGGCAAGTGGCCGATCTTCGAGCACTGCCTGCCCTTCGACGTCCAGCGGCTGTGGGACGAGTTCTCCGGCAT
>DASQNB010000509.1:0-2738 GCA_035645175.1 Geodermatophilus sp. | reverse complement strand
CTCCCGCCACCCCGGCCGACGCCTTCCGGGGGACGGGTTCGGAGTACCGAGGGGGAGACGTGCTGGACACCGGGTCGCTGCCCGCACTGCCGCGGGCGCAGCGCAGCGAGGTGCTCGACGCCTGGCTCACCGGCCTGCTCGACGAGGCGGTCGCGGGCACGCCGCCGCCCCGGCCGCGCCGCGGCGGGGCGCCGCCACGGACCGGCGCCGACGGCCTCGCGCTGGTGGCGGTCGGCAGCCTCGGCCGCCGGGAGCCCCCGCCCTACGGCGACCTCGACCTCGTCCTCGTCCACGAGGGACGCCCGGACATCGCCGCCCTCGCCGACGCGGTCTGGTACCCGATCTGGGACGCCGGACTGCGCCTGGACCACTCGGTGCGGACCGTCGCCGAGGCCGTCGGCGTGGCCTCCACCGACGTCAAGGCCGGGCTCGGGCTGCTCGACGCCCGCTTCGTCGCCGGGGACGCCGGCCTGGCCGCCGCGCTGCGCACCGCCACCCTCGGCAGCTGGCGGCAGTCGGCCTCCCGGCTGCTGCCCGCGCTGCGCGACCTGCGCCGCGGCCGCGTCCGGCAGGTCGGCGAGCTGGCCTTCCTCCTCGAGCCCGACCTCAAGGAGGCCTACGGGGGTCTGCGGGAGGGGCAGGTGCTGCGCGCGGTGGCCGCCGCCCAGCTGGCCGACGAGCCCACCGCCGAGGCCGAGGAGGCCTACGCGTTCCTGCTCGACGTCCGCGACGAGCTGCGCCGCCGGTCGGGCCGGCCGACCGACGTCCTGGTCCGGCAGGAGCAGCGGCCGGTCGCCGTCGCGCTCGGCCTGCCCGACGAGGACGCGCTGCTGCGCGAGGTGAGCCTGGCCGGACGCCGGCTGGCCTTCGTCGCCGACGAGACCTGGCGGCGGGTGGAGGCCGCGCTGGTCCGCCGTCCCCGCGCCCGGTACCGCCGCGTCCGCCGCGAGCCGCTGGCCGAGGGCGTGGTGCGCCAGGGCGACGAGGTCGTGCTCGCCCGCGACGCCCGCCCCGCCGCCGACCCCGGCCTGGTGCTGCGCGGCGCGGCCGCCGCGGCACGGGCGGACCTGCTGCTGTCCCCGTACACGCTCAAGGTGCTCGCCGTGCACTCCCCGCCGGTGCCCGAGCCGTGGCCGGCGGAGGTGCGCTGGTCGTTCCTGCGACTGCTGGCCAGCGGCCGGTCGGCGGTGGCCGTGCTCGAGCAGCTGGACCAGGAGGGCCTGCTGTCCCGGCTGCTGCCCGAGTGGGACCGCATCCGGTCGCTGCCGCAGCGCCACCCCTGGCACCGGTTCACCGTCGACCGGCACCTGGTCGAGGCCGCCGCGGCCGCCGCGGAGCTGACCCGGGACGTCGACCGGCCCGACCTGCTGCTCGTCGGCGCGCTGCTGCACGACATCGGCAAGGGCTGGCCCGGGGACCACAGCGAGGTCGGCGAGCCGATCGCGGCGCAGGTCGCCACCCGGATGGGCTTCTCCGAGGCCGACGTCGCCACGCTGGCCGCGATGGTGCGCCACCACCTGCTGCTCCCCGACACCGCCACCCGCCGCGACATCGACGACCCGGCCACCGTCGAGCGGGTGGCCGCCACCATCGGCCACGACCCGGCCCTGCTGCACCTGCTGCACGCGCTGGCCCAGGCCGACGGCGCCGCGACCAGCTCCTCGGCCTGGTCGCCGTGGAAGGCGCACCTGGTCGCCGCGCTGGTCGCCCGCGTGCAGGGCCGGCTCGGCGGCACCCCCGTCCCCGAGCCCGAGCCGGTGCTGCACCCCGGTCGGCCGCAGGTCAGCACCGACGACCCCGCCGACGTGGGCGTCTCGGTCGGCGTGGAGGACGTCGCCGACGGCCAGCAGGTGACGATCGTCGCCCCCGACCGGCACGGCCTGTTCAGCCAGCTCGCCGGGGTGCTGGCGCTCAACCAGCTCGACGTGCGCGCCGCCAAGGTCAACGTCGTCGACGACCGGGCCACCGCCGTCTTCGCCGTCCGGCCGCGGTTCGGGCGGGCACCGGTCGCCACGATCCTGGCCGACGCGGTACGGGCGGCCCTGGAGGGGACGCTGCCGCTGGCCGAGCGGCTCCGGCAGCGGGAGGCCGACTACCGGCAGGACGCCGCCCGGGCGACCCCGCCGCGGGTCTCGTGGCACAACGGCGAGGTCACCGGCGACGCGACCGGGATCGTCGAGGTCCGGGCGGGAGACCGGGCCGGGCTGCTCTACCGGCTGACCGCGGCCCTGGTGACCGAGGGCCTGGACGTCACGTCGGCACGGATCGAGACCCTGGGCGCCGACGCCGCCGACCACTTCTACGTGCACAACCCCTCAGGGGAGCCGATCGGCACCGACCAGCGGGGCCGGGTGGAAGCCGCGCTGGCCGCCGCCGTCCGCGGTGCCGTGCCCGACCCGGTGGCCGGCCGGGCGGACACGCCGGGCTGAGGTCCGCGGTGCTGTCGTACCCCCGTGCCACCGTCGGGGACGAGCGGGACGGAACGGTCCCGACGTCGACCGCAGGGAGGCAATCGCCCATGACCGGCCAGTCCTACGACGTCGCCGCAGCCGAGGGCAGGGTCTGGGCCTGCCCGTCCTGCGACGGGGACCGGGAGTTCGTCCAGCCGCCGTGCGTCGACGGGCACACCGAGGACGGCGGCGAGTGCCCGGAGTGGGCCTGCGCCGACTGCGGGACGGCGGTGTTCTCGGCCGCTCCGCTGGCCGCCGCGGCACTGCCCGCACGCCGCGCCGCCTGAA
>DASQNB010000508.1:0-3434 GCA_035645175.1 Geodermatophilus sp. | reverse complement strand
CGTCTGGCAGGCTGTCGCCCGTGCCTCGCGACCCTCGACAGATCCAGTTGGAGATCGACGCCGCCCGGGAGTCGCTCGCGGCGACCCTGGACCAGCTGGTCTACCGGAGCAGCCCGCAGCGCCTGAGGTCGAAGGGGCAGGCCGCCGTCCAGCAGTTCCTGCAGACGCCGGCGGGGATGGCCGCGGTCGGCGCGGTCGGCCTGCTGATGAGCCTGGTGCTGGTCCAGAAGGTCCGGCACCGGAACGACTGACGTGGCCCACCCCCGCCCCGACCCGGTCGGTCCCGGCCAGGAGTCGGTCTGGGACTACCCCCGCCCGCCCTCGGCCGAGGTGACCGGGCGGCGGGTCGTGGTCGAGCTCGGCGGCCGGGTGATCGCGACCACCGACCGCGCCGTGCGCGTCTGCGAGACCAGCCACCCGCCGGTCTACTACGTCCCGCGCGAGGACGTCGCGGACGGCGTCCTGCAGCGCGCGTCCGGCAGCTCGTGGTGCGAGTGGAAGGGCGCGGCGACCTACTGGGACGCCGTCGTCGACGGACGGCGCCACCCGTCGGTGGGCTGGTCCTACGAGGAACCAGCGGACCGCTACGCCCACCTGCGCGGCGCGGTCGCGTTCTACCCGAGCCGGGTGGACCGCGCGCTCGTCGACGGCGAGACCGTGCGGGCGCAGGCCGGCGACTTCTACGGCGGCTGGATCACCGACGAGGTCGTCGGCCCGTTCAAGGGCGAGCCGGGCACGCTGGGCTGGTGAGTCAGGCCCCGGTCGGCCGGGCGTTGCGGACCAGCGGCAGGACGACGGTCTGGAACACCTCGTCGACGTAGGCGGGGTCCAGCGGCCCACCGGTCAGCAGCCAGCGCTGCACGATCAGTGCGCTGATGGCCTCCCCGGTCACCGACTTGTCCATGCCGGCCCGTACCTCCCCGCGCGCCTCGGCGCGGGCCCACATCGCGGAGAAGGCGCTGCGCCACACGGCCAGCGGCCCGTTGCGGAAGGCGTCGACCAGCGCGGGCTGGTACTGCATCGCCGGCAGCAGCGAGCGGATCGCCGCGCCCGCGGGACTCTGCACGGTCGTGGCGATCAGGTCCATGAGCGCCCGGATGTCGCTCTCCACCGAGCCGGTGTCCGGTGGCACCGCGATCGCCCGGTTGATGTCGGAGAGCGTGTCGACCACGAGGTCGTGCTTGGTACGCCAGCGGCGGTAGATCGTCGCCTTGCCGACCCCGGCCTCGGCGGCGACCGCGTCCATGGTCAGCGCGCCGTACCCGACCTCCGCGAGCAGACGCAGGATGGCCGCCCGGATGACGCTGTCCCGGCTGGGGTCCCGGGGGCGCCCACCGCGCGGGGAGCGCACCGGCTCGGACTGCTGCACAACGACCATGGGCAGACCTTAGAGATTAAAGTGAGCGACGACGACAAGTCTCAGGCTGTGCGTCGCCGTAATTGGTGCCGTTGCACTATCATCGCCGACCGCGCGCCTGTCTGGTCCGCTTGCGGGCCTCGGTCATCCTCGTTCCGTGGCGAGCACCGACGGACGACTGCGGCACCGGGAGTACTGGCACCTCCCGGCCCGGGCCACTCGCGTCCTCCTGGCGACCTCCGACGCCCACCTGCTCGCCGAGGTCGCCCGGACGGCGCGGGCGCTGGGCCTGGCGGTGTCCACGGCGCCGGACCTGCTCGACCTCGACGACGAGGACGGCGGTCGCGGCGTCGACCGGCTGTTCCGGCGGCTGGCCCGCGAGCTCACGACGGCGGAGGCCGACGACCTGCGGGTGGCCACCGATCCGCCGGACGGCGGGTCGGCCCTGGCCGCCCGGCTGCTGACCGCGCCGACGCTCGCCGTCGAGCTGGCCCGCCGCGGCGTCACCGCGGAGATCGGCCTGCTGGCCGAGGCCGAGCTGTGGTCGGTGTACCAGCCGATCGTCCGGCTGGCCGACCGCGCCGTCGTCGCGCAGGAGGCGCTGCTGCGCGGGGCGGTCGACGGTCACGAGGTCGGCGGCGAGGACCTCTTCTTCGTCGCGGAGTCCGCCGGGTGGCTGCCGCGGCTGGACCGCATCGGTCGCGAGTCGGCGATCACCGGCGCGGCGCCCTGGCTCGGGGACGCGGACCTGTTCGTCAACTCCGACCCCGCCTCGGTGCACCGGCCGGAGGTGAGCCTGGCCGGCACCGCGCAGGCGTTGCACGACGCCGGCATCGACCCGTCCCGGCTGGTCGTCGAGGTGGGTGAGGTCTCCGCCGTCAGGGACCGCGGGCACCTGCTCTCCGTGCTCGAGCACCACCGCTCACGGGGCTGGCGGGTGGCGCTGGACGACGTCGCGGCGGGCTGGTCGAGCCGCTCGCTGATGACCACGGTCCGCCCCGACGTCGTCAAGCTGGGCCGGGCCCTGGTGCAGGCGCTCCCCGACGACGGCGCGCGCACCATGGTCCGGTCGGTCGTCGAGCTCGCGCACACGCTCGGCGCCCAGGTCGTGGCCGAGGGCGTGGAGAGCGAGCGGACCGCCGACGAGGTCACCCGGCTCGGCGCCGACCTGGGCCAGGGCTGGCTGTTCGGCCGCCCCGTCGCGCCGCCGGCGGCCGGGCCTCAGCGCTCACAGCAAGTCAGTGCAGGCCCCAGCCGGTGAGCACGGGGCGGGCGTGCTCGTGCCCGAGCACCCCGTAGGAGCCGGCCGGTAGCGCGAGCAGTGCCCCCGCCTCCGGCTCCAGCCCGAGCCAGCGCGCGCTGAGGATGCGCAGCACGTGCCCGTGCGCGACCAGCACGACGTCACCCCGGTCGAGCAGCGGGCGGGCGCGGTCGAGCACCCGGTCGACCCGCACGCCGACGTCCTGCAGCGTCTCGCCCGGCGTCTCCCCGGGGACGGTGCCGTCGACCCAGATCGACCAGGTCCGGCCCAGCTCCTCGCTGATCTCCGCCGTCGTCCGCCCCTCGTAGCCGCCGTAGTCCAGCTCCACGAGGTCCTCGTCGGTGGCGGTGGGTGTGAGCCCGGCCAGCTCGGCGGTCCGCCGGGCCCGCAGCCGCGGGCTGACCCACACCGCGGCGAGGGTCCGGCCGTCGAGGTCACCCCTCAGCCGGCGGGCCTGCTCCTCGCCCTCGGGCAGGAGGGGCAGGTCGGTGACGCTGGTGTGCTGGCCGCTGAGGCTCCACTCGGTCTGCCCGTGCCGCAGCACGACGATCTCGCCCATCGTCCCTCCTCGCTGTGCCTGCGGTCACATCCCGGAAGAGCAACCCCCGCTGCGGCGGCTGCTCCCCGCAGAGACCCTGCGGCACCCGGCCGCGGGCGGACCCCTGGAGGGACCATGACCACGGTCGCGCCCACTGACACCTTCTCGATCGGCGGGGACCTGCCCGTCCACCGCCTCGGCTACGGCGCCATGCAGCTGCCCGGCCCCGGCGTCTGGGGCGAGCCGGCCGACCCGGAGAACGCCCGCCGCGTCGTCCG
>DASQNB010000507.1:0-1884 GCA_035645175.1 Geodermatophilus sp. | reverse complement strand
GGGTGCGCTGGCGATCGTGGTCACCCGGCCGGTGCCGGTGCTCGCCGAGACCGTCGCCGTCCTGGCCGGCACCTCGCCGCTGCGCTGGCCGGTCGCCGTGCTCGCCGCCGCCGTGGGGACGGCGGTACCCGCGGTGCTGCTGGCCGCGGCGGGGGCGGCCGCGGCGGACGCGGTGGACGGCGTGCTCGTCCTCGGCCTGGTGTTGTCCCTGGCGGCGGTCCTGGCGCTCGTCGAGCACCTGCGCTCCCGCGCCGGGCGGTGACCGGACGGGGCGGGTCAGGCGCGCCAGGCCGGGCGCAGCAGCCGCCGGAGGTCAGGTGTCCGGTCCCCCGGGCCGGGCTGCGTCGAGGTCCAGGTCCACCCGCCGGTGCGCAGGCCGAAGCCGATCAGCCGGCGCAGCAGGACGATCGCCGCGGCGGTGGCCAGGGTCTGCCACCCCGGCTCGCCGACCAGCCGCAGCAGGCCGGCGGCGACGAGCAGGTCGAGGAACACCGGCAGCGCCGCCCCGGGGCGGCGGGTGGTCGCCAGTGCCACGAGACCGGCCAGCAGCGCGGCCGCGGTCACGGCCAGCGCCAGCGTGCCGGCCGCACCCGCGAGGGCCGCGGTCACGTCGCCCGGGCCGGCCGCGCGCCGTCGTGGGCCCGCTCCTCGGCGACCTGGCGGCGCTCCTCGGAGATCTCCTTGGACAGGAAGTAGTTCAGCGCCGTCCGGATCGCCGCCACCGCGGCCAGCTGGCCGAGCTCCCGGAAGCTGGGCGCCACCGCCGTCCGCAGCACGTCACTGGCCAGCTAGAACTCCAGGCCCAGCGCCAGGAACCGGCCCAGGGTGAGCCGGACGGGCACGAAGGCGGCGGCGTCCCGTTCCCGCAGGCCCACCACGACGAACCGGACGAAGGCCTACAGCGCCCCCACGACGATCACCGCGGCGCCGCACGCCTCGACGACGGGGACCAGGACACCGAGGGCCTCGACGAGCAGCTCTTCCACGGCGGCGCCCCTACCCAGCCCGGTCCGGGCACACCCGGGTCCGTCGGGTGGTGGCGGCCGACCGGATCGGGCGCCACCCGCTCAGCCGGGCGGCTCCCCGAGCAGGGGGAACGGCCCGGCCGGCCCCGTTCGCGGCGGCCGCCCACTGCGAGGTGGGCCCCCCTCCCCGACAGCCTCGCGATGCAGTGGATCGAGGAGCCACCCATCGTGCGCGACGTCGATGCGGTTCTGGATACTCCCACGGGAGTCCCGTCGCCGTCGCGCCCCCGCCGCCAGGCGGGCGGCCCGCTACCGGGCGCGCCAGGGCCGCTGGGCCCCGGCGCGGACCTCAGGCCGCAGCCTGGCCGAGGACGACGTCGGCGACGGTGAGCCGGCCGGCCCGGGGCCGGTCCACGACGGTCACCGAGTCCGGTCCCGCACCGCCGTCCGGCCCCGAGACCGACCGCAGCAGGCTGTCCCAGCGGGCGGCGTGCCGGCGCATCGACCGCGCCGGGATCGCCCGGCCGCGGGCGGCCTGCCCGCTCTCCGCGACCTCCTGCGACGCGTCGACCAGCACCAGCCGCACCGAGCGGCCGGCCCGCCGTGCGGCGCGCAGGACCGTGGCCCGCCACCACGGTCGGGTCCACGGGTCGGTCAGCACGACGACCGGCGCGGGCCCGGCGACGACGCGCAGCACCCGCACCCGGTGGCAGGCGTGCACCAGCGGGCGGACCAGGCGGTACGGGACGTGTACGCCCGCCGCCTGCACGCGGGCGGCGACGTCCTCGGAGTCCAGGCCGACGACCCCGGGCACGCCCTCGGCCATCAGCCGGCGCAGCAGCGTCGTCTTCCCGCTGCCCGGCAGTCCCCCGATGACGACCAGGACACCGTGCGGTGCCGCGCGGCCGTGGGGCCACCG
>DASQNB010000506.1:0-1702 GCA_035645175.1 Geodermatophilus sp. | reverse complement strand
GACCGCGCCGGTCTCGGCCGGGTCGGTGAGCACCCGCATGGCGCCGAGCAGGGCGCCGGGCAGCTGCTCGGGCCGCCAGATGCGGTCGAAGTAGCGCGACACCGGCCGGAAGGCGTCGTTGACGGTCACGTCGCCGCTGTGCGGCTGCTCGAGCTCCTGCAGCAGCGGGCCGGCCGAGCGGGTGGCGAAGGTGTCGGCCGGCAGCAGCAGCACGGGCAGCCGGTTGATGGTCGCCAGCGCGGCGCCGGTGAGCGTGTTGGTCGAGCCGGGGCCGACGCTGGTCGAGATCGCCCAGGTCTGCAGGCGGTCCTTGGCGCGGGCGTAGGCCACGGCGGTGTGCACGACGGCCTGCTCGTTGCGGCCGAGCACGTAGGGGAGGGCCCCGGGCTCGTCGATCTCGGCCTGCAGCAGGGCCTGGCCGAGCCCGGCGACGTTGCCGTGCCCGAAGATGCCGAAGCAGCCGGCGAACAGCCGCTGCCGCTGCCCGTCGCGCTCGGTGTGCTGCTGCGCCAGGAAGCGGACGACGGCCTGGGACACGGTGAGCCGCACGGTCTCGGTCCGTGCCGGCGGCGGGAACTCGCTCACGGTCGGGGGGCTCCGTTCTGCTCGGTGCCAGCGGGGGAGTGCAGGGGGAGGCGGGGGTCGACCGGCTCCTCGGTCCAGGTGCCGCGGATCCAGCTGTGCGCGGGGTCGTCGACGATCCGCCAGGCGCGCTCGGTCCCGGGACCGGCCATGACGTTGAGGTAGTAGAGGTCGTGGCCCGGGGCGGCGATCGACGGACCGTGCCAGCCGTGCGGGATGAGGACCACGTCGCGGTCGCGGACCTCGGCCAGCACGTCGATCGGGCGGTCGGGGGTGCCGTAGACCCGCTGGTAGGCCAGGCCGGGCTGGCCCTCCGGTCCGCGGGCGACCTCGAAGTAGTAGACCTCCTCGAGCTCGCTCTCCACCTCACTGGTCTCGTCGTGCTTGTGCGGCGGGTAGGACGACCAGTTGCCGCCGGGGGTGAGGACCTCGCAGGCGATCACCGCGTCGGCCTCGAAGACGCCGGCCGTGGCGAAGTTGTTCACCTGGCGGCTGCACCGGCCGGCGCCGCGCAGCTCGACCGGCACGTCCGCGGCCGGGCCGTAGCGCACCGGGAGCCGTCGGCGGGCGCGGGCGCCGCAGAGCGCGAAGCGCCCGCCGCCCCGGCTGGTCAGCGTCGCCGTGGCCCCGAGGGGGAGGTAGGCGAAGTCGGTGGGGCCGGCGAAGACGCCGCTGCGGCCGGCGAGGGTCAGCACCTCGCCGTCGCACTCGACGGTCAGCCCCCCCTCCAGCGGGACGACGACGACCTCGTCCGGGCCGGTGTCGAGGGTGTGGCTGCCGCCGGCCGGCAGGTCGAGGACCCGCAGGCTGGTGTGCCCCCAGCCGGCGGACTCCGGCGTCACCTCGAGGGCGTAGGGACCGGCGGCAGCGGTGCCGGCGGGCAGGTGCAGCGACTGGGTGGTCGCGGTCATGTGCTGCTCCTCGACGATGGAGGGGATGGCCCTCCTGCAGGGCCCCGCCGCGAGCCTGCGAGCGGTGGGGGGCAGGAGGGTCCTTTCTCAGCGGTAGGCGGACGCCCGCCGGGTCAGCAGCCGGGCGAGGACGTCGCCCAGCGAGGAGCCGGCCGCCTCGACCGCCATGGGAAACATCGACGTCTGCGTCAGCCCCGGGGAGACGTTCA
>DASQNB010000505.1:0-1715 GCA_035645175.1 Geodermatophilus sp. | reverse complement strand
GGTGACCACCCGGGTGCGCCCGGTGAGGCGGGACAGCTTGAACGCCGCCTCGTTGGCCTCCGCCCCGGAGTTGCAGAAGAACACCCGCCCCGGCCGCCCGGCCAGCTCCAGCAACCGCTCCGCCAGCAGCACACCCGGCTCATGCATGGCCAGGTTCGACACGTGCCCCAGCGTGGCCGCCTGGGCGGTGATCGCCTCCACCACCCGCGGGTGCGCGTGCCCCAGGATCGTCGTCGCGATGCCACCCAGCAGATCGGTGTACTCGCGGCCGTCCACGTCCCACACCGTCGCCCCCGCACCCCGGGCCAGCGCCACCGGCGGGGTCCGGTAGTTGTTCATCATCACCGCCGACCAGCGGCCGGTCAGCTCCTCCGTGCGGGTCATGCCGGCTCCTCTCCGGTCGTGGCGTCTCCGGTACTGGCGCGGGTCGGGACGACCATGGTCCCGGTGCCCTCGGTCGTGAACATCTCCAGCAGCAGGGCGTGCGGGGTGCGGCCGTCGACGACCGTCGCCCGGTTCACCCCGCCCTCGACCGCCCGCAGGCAGGCGGCCATCTTCGGCACCATCCCGGAGTCCAGGGTGGGCAGGATCTCGGCGAGCTCGGCGGCGTCGATCTGCTGCACCAGCGAGTCGCGGTCGGGCCAGTCGGCGTAGAGGCCCTCGACGTCGGTGAGGACGACCAGCTTCACCGCGTCCAGCGCCACCGCCAGCGCGGCGGCCGCGGTGTCGGCATTGACGTTGTGCACCACGCCGTCCCCGTCCGGGGCGACGGTGGCGATCACCGGGATGTGCCCGGCCTCCAGCAGGGCGGTCACCGGGGCCGGGTCGACCGCGACGACGTCACCGACCAGGCCGACGTCGACCTCCTCGCCGTCCACCACCGCGGTGGTGCGCTGGGCGGTGAACAGGCCGCCGTCCTCCCCGGACAGGCCCACGGCCAGCGGGCCGTGCTGGTTGATCAGCCCGACGACCTCGGGGGTCACCTGGCCGGTGAGCACCATGCGGACGACCTCGATGGTCTCCTCGGTGGTCACCCGCAGCCCGCCGCGGAACTCGCTCTCGATGCCCAGCCGGCCCAGCATGCCGGTGATCTGCGGGCCGCCGCCGTGCACGACGACCGGCAGGATGCCGCAGGTCCGCAGGAACACCATGTCCTCGGCGAAGGCCCGCCGGCACTCCTCGTCGACCATCGCGTGGCCGCCGTACTTGATCACCACGACGTTGCCGTGGAACTCCTTGAGCCACGGCAGTGCACCGGTGAGGACGGCGACCTTGCGGGCGTCACCCTCGGGGTCGTAGGTGCGCATGACCCGGCTGGTGCCGATCCGCCGGCGGGCGGCGGGCACCTCCGGCGGCAGCTCGTCGACCCGGACGTCGGGCGGGGTGGGGTCCTGTGCGGTCTCGCCGGTCATGTCGAGTACGCCGAGTTCTCGTGCACGTAGGCGATGGACAGGTCGTTGGTCCAGATCGTCGCCTGCTCGCCGCCCGCGCCCAGGTCGACGTCGATGGTGATGGCCCGGCCGGTCAGGTCGACGCCCTCCCGGGGGTCGCCGATCGCACCGCCGCGGCAGACGGTGACCCCGTTGATGGTCACGTCCACCCGGTCGGGCTCGAAGGCGGCGTCGGTCGTGCCGATCGCCGCCAACACCCGCCCCCAGTTGGGGTCGTTGCCGAACAGCGCGGTCTTGAGCAGGTTGTTGCGGGCGCACGCCCGG
>DASQNB010000504.1:0-3224 GCA_035645175.1 Geodermatophilus sp. | reverse complement strand
GCCCCGGTGGTGGACGGCGCGGCGCTGCTGCGGTCCATCGGCATCGCGCAGCCGTCGTCCACGCTCGTGACCACCCCGGAGGCGGCCCGCGCGGCGGTCGCCGCGCTGCCCGGTCCGGGCGTGCTCAAGCTGGCCGCCGGCGACCTGGCGCACAAGAGCGAGGTCGGCGGCGTGCGGGTCGGCGTCGGTGCGGACGAGGCCGCCGCCGTCTTCACCGAGCTGCTCGACGCCGCGCGGCAGCACCACGTCCCCGGCGTCGAAGGCGTGCTCGTGCAGGAGCTCGTCCCGCCGGGCATCGAGCTGGTCCTGGCGGTGACCGCCGGGCGCGACGGCTTCCCGCCGGTGGTGACCGTGGGCCTGGGCGGGGTGACCACCGAGCTGTACCGCGACCTCGCCTCGGCGCTGGCCCCGGTCCCGCCGGAGGAGGCGTGGGCGATGCTGCGCAGCCTGCGGGCCTGGCCGCTGCTGGCCGGCTTCCGCGGCGCCGAGCCCGCCGACATCCCGGCCGCGGTCGAGGCGGTGGTGCGGCTGTCGCAGGCCGCCCTGGCCGCCGGCGACCGGCTGGCCGAGTTCGAGGTCAACCCGCTCATCGTCGCGCCGCGCGGGCGGGGCGCCACCGCCGTCGACGTCCTGGTGCGCACCACCGGCTCGCGGGAGCCGGTCGGCGAGTAGGCAGGCTCCACACCCCCGAACCCCGGCAGAGAGGCAGGACACCCCCCGTGGGACAGATCCAGTTGGAGCGGCACGGCGGCATCGCCGTGCTCACGGTCGACAACCCCGACGTCAAGAACGGGCTCACCCCGGAGATGGGGCTGCAGCTGTCGGAGATGTGCGACGAGGTGGACGCCGACCCGGCGATCGGCGCGGCCGTCGTCCGCGGGGCGGGCGGCACGTTCTGCTCCGGCGCCGACCGGCGGCGCTGGACGCCGGGCAGCGACCAGGCCGAGGACAAGACCTACAAGGAGCTCGGCGCGGTCTACACCGCCTTCCGCCGGGTGGGCACGCTGCAGGTGCCGACCATCGCCGCGGTGCGCGGCGCCGCGGTCGGCGCCGGCATCAACCTGGCCCTGTCCACCGACCTGCGGATCGTCGGGGAGGACGCCCGGCTGCTCGCCGGCTTCCTGCGGATCGGCCTGCACCCGGGCGGCGGCTACTTCACGATCAGCAGCCGGACGGCGGGCCGCGAGGCGACCGCCGCGATGGGCCTGTTCAGCGAGGAGATCGACGGCGTGCGCGCCGCCGAGATCGGCCTGGCGTGGAAGGCCGTGCCCGACGACCAGGTCGAGGACCTCGCCCTCGAGCTCGCCGGCCGCGCGGCCAAGGACCCGGAGCTGGCCCGCGAGGCGGCCCGGTCCTTCCGCACCGAGTCCGGCCCGCCCGGGATCGGCTGGGAGGCCGCGCTGCACTTCGAGCGGGCCACCCAGATGTGGTCCCAGCGGCGGCGCGAGACCGCCTGACCCGACTCCCCGCCGGGCCGGCGACGGCGCCGGCCCGGCGGGGCTCACCCCAGGAGGGTGCCGTGCAGTTCGTCCCGACCTCGCTCACCCCGGCCGAGGAGGCGCTGCGCGCCGAGGTGCGCGCGTTCCTCGCCGCCGAGCTGCCCGCAGGCCATCGGCCCGCGCTCGGCTTCGCCGGCCGGCACGACCCGGAGTTCTCCCGCACGCTGGCGAAGCGCGGCTGGGTCGGCATGGCGATCCCCCCGGAGTACGGCGGGCACGGCCGCAGCGCCGTCGACCGGTTCGTCGTCGCCGAGGAGCTGCTCGCCGCCGGCGCGCCGATCGGGGCGCACTTCGTCGCCGACCGGCAGACCGCCCCGGCGCTGCTGCACTTCGGCACCGAGGAGCAGCGGCGGCGCTTCCTGCCCGGCATCGCGGCCGGCGAGGTCTGGTTCTCCCTCGGCATGAGCGAGCCGGACTCCGGCTCCGACCTCGCCTCGGTGCGCACCCGTGCCACCCGGGTCGACGGCGGCTGGACGGTCACCGGCACCAAGGTGTGGACCAGCGAGGCCCACCACAACCACTTCTTCGCCGTCCTCTGCCGGACCTCCCCGGTGGAGGAGGGCGACAGGCACGCCGGGCTGTCCCAGCTGATCGTCGACCTGTCCGCGCCGGGTGTGCGGATCTCGCCGATCCCGTACCTGGACGGCAGCCACCACTTCAACGAGGTGGCGCTGGAGGACGTGTTCGTCCCCGACGACATGGTGCTCGGCGAGCCCGGCAGCGGCTGGCGGCAGGTGACCAGCGAGCTGGCCTACGAGCGCAGCGGCCCCGACCGCTGGCTGTCGACCTTCCCGGTGCTGCGCGAGTGGCTGCGCGAGCGCCCCGCCGTCTCCGACGCCGACGCCGTCGTGCTCGGCCGGCTGGCCGCGCGGGCCCGGGCGATCCGGCAGCTGTCGCTGTCGGTCGCCCGCTCGCTGGACGCCGGGGAGGCACCGGCGGTCGAGGCGGCGCTGGTCAAGGAGGTCGGCACCCGCTTCGAGCAGGATCTCGTCGAGGCGCTGCGGGACGCCGCCGAGACCGAGCTCGACCAGGGCGCGGACTCGCTGTTCCAGGCGCTGCTGGCCGAGGCGGTGCTGACCTCGCCGTCGTACACGCTGCGCGGCGGCACCACCGAGATCCTCCGCTCCGTCGCCGCGAAGGGGCTGGCCGCATGAGTGAGGACCGCACGATGCTGACCGAGGTCGCCACCGGCCTGTTCCGCGACCTGTGCACGCCTGCGGACGTCGTCGCCGCGGAGGCCAGCGGTTGGAGCGAGCGGCTGTGGACCGCGCTCACCGAGGCCGGGTTCCCCCTGGTGTCGGTGCCCGAGGCGGCCGGCGGCTCCGGCGGGGACGTCGCCGACGCGTGCGCGCTGTTCACCGTCGCCGGCCGCTTCGCCGCCCCGGTGCCCCTGGCCGAGACCGGGCTGCTCGGCGGCTGGGCGCTGGCCGCGGCCGGGCTGGCGCTGCCGGAGGGGCCGGTGTCGGTGGCGTTCGGCCGGCCCGACGACGCCGTCGAGCTCGTCGGCGGGCGGTTCTCGGCGCGGCTGTCCCGCGTGCCGTGGGGCGGGCGCGGCGAGCGGGTGGTCGCGTTCGCGGAGCGCGGTGGGCAGCGGTTCGTCGTCTCGGCGCCGACGGCGGCGGCTCAGGTCACGCCGGGTCGCAACCTGGCCGCCGAGCCGCGCGACACCCTCGTGTGGGACGACGTCGAGCTGCCCGACGACGCGCTGGCGCCGGCTCCTCCCGG
>DASQNB010000503.1:0-3806 GCA_035645175.1 Geodermatophilus sp. | reverse complement strand
ACGAGGCCCACCTGGCCATGGCCCGCGCGCTGGGCGCGACGCTCGGCCAGGGCTGGTTCTTCGGCCGCCCCGGCCCCGGGCCGGTCGAGGGCGCCGTCACCGGCTCGCTGGTGCTGCCCTCGCAGCAGCCCGACAGCGTCACCGAGGACGCCGACATCTCACCCTTCGCCTGCCTGCCGATCGACGTCCCGCTGCGCGAGTCCCCCAAGGCGCTGCTCATCGAGCTGTCCAAGCAGCTGGAGCGCGAGGCGCTGCGGCTGGGTGCCACCGCGATCGTGGCCGCCACCTTCCAGGAGGCCCGGCACTTCACGCCGGCGACGACGCTGCGCTACCGCGACCTGGTCGAGCGGACCGGCTTCGTCTGCGCCCTCGGCGAGGACCTGCCGGTCGAGCCCCTGCCCGGCCTGCGCGGCGCCGCGCTGTCGCCGGCGGACCCGCTCCGCGGCGAGTGGGACGTCACCGTCCTCGGCCCGCACTTCTCCGCCGCGCTGCTCGCCCGCGACCTGGGCGACGACGGCCCCGACGCCCAGCGCCGGTTCGCCTACGCCCTGACCTACGACCGCGACACCGTCATCCGGGCGACCGCGGCGCTGCTGGCCCGGGTCGCCCCGCGCCAGGAGGAGCTGCCGTCGCCGCTGCGCCCCGAGGCCACCGGCCGGACGGCCCCGGTCGCCCCGGGCGTGCCCGCCGCCGACCGGTTCGACGTCGGGGTCCTCATCAGCGCGACCGGCGACACCCTGGTGCACGGCGCGCTGGCCGCCACCCCGAGCGGGGTGTCCATCGTCGACGTCCGCCGGCCCGACCAGCCGCTGGTCTACGTCAACCCGGCCTTCGAGCGCCTCGCCGGGCTGCCGAGGTCGGAGCTGCTGGGCCGCAACTGCCGCTTCATGCAGACCGCGGACACCGATCCCTCCGCGATCGCCGCCGTCCGCCGTGCGGTCGACGCCGGCGAGGAGTGCCGGGTGACGATGCTCAACCACCGCGGTCCGGAGAAGACGCCCTGGTGGAACGAGCTGCACCTGGCGCCGGTCTTCGGACCCGACGGCTCGGTCACCCACTACATCGGCATCCAGGTCGACGTCACCGCCCGCGTCGAGGCCGAGCGGGCGCTGGTGCAGGAGCGCGACCGCACCCGCACCTACCTGGCCCGCATCGAGGAGCTGGCCTACACCGACCCGCTCACCGGGCTGCCCAACCGGCGCCGCCTGGCCGAGCAGGTCGACACCGCGATCTGGAACGCCCGGGCCCGGGACGAGGCGGTCGCGCTGCTGTTCGTCGACCTCGTCGGCTTCAAGCGCGTCAACGACCGGTTCGGCCACGCGGTCGGTGACGAGCTGCTGGTCGCGGTCGCCGAGCGGCTGCGCGGCCGGCTGCGGCGCAACGACCTGCTGGCCCGCCTGGGCGGCGACGAGTTCCTCGTCGCCCTCACCGGCCTGCCGGAGGCGACCGCGGGAGTCGAGGCGCGCCGCATCGCCGACGAGCTGGCCGCGGTGGTCGCCTCCCCGGTGTCCCTGCGCGAGCAGGAGTGCACCGTCCGGGCGAGCATCGGCGTCAGCGTCTGGCCCGAGGACGGCGCGGACTTCCCGGCGCTGCTGCACTCGGCCGACATGCGGATGTACGCCACGCGGACCAGCCTCCCGAGCTGAGGAAGGACCCCCTCCTGGCTCCCCTCGCACGCTTGGGGCGGGGTCCGGGACGGGGCCCGGCCGCCCTGCCGTTCCCTTCAGCCCTGGGCGAGCTGGGTGGTGTAGAGGCAGATCGCCGCGGCGGCGGCCAGGTTGAGGCTCTCGGCGCGCCCCCGCATCGGGATGCGCACGCGGACGTCGGCCAGTGCGGCGAGGTCGGCGGGCACGCCGCGGGCCTCGTTGCCGAACAGCCACACGACCGGGCCGGCGAGCTGCGGACCCAGCTCGTCCAGCGCGGCCTCTCCCTCGCCGTCAGCGGCCAGCACCGTGTCGCCGGCGGCCTGCAGCCGCGGCAGCAGCGCGTCCAGCGGCGCCCCGCGGACGACGTCGACGTGGAAGAGGCTGCCCGCGCTGGAGCGCACCGCCTTACCGCCGTAGGGGTCGGCCGAGCCGGCGCCGAACACCACCGCGCCCGCGCCGCAGGCGTCCGCGGTGCGCAGCACGGTGCCGGCGTTGCCCGGGTCGGCGAGCTCGGCGAGGGCGACGGCCAGCCGCGGCGGCTCGTGCACCAGGACGTCGGCCGGCACGTCGCGCAGCGCGCAGACGGCGACCAGGCCCTGAGGGGTGACTGTCTCCGACAGCGACGCCGCCGCCTTCTCGGTCACCGGCCGGACAGGCACCGGCGCCGCCGCCAGCAGGTCGCGGTGCGCCGCGGCGGCGGCCTCGGTGGCGAACACCTCGCGGACGCCGGCCGGGTCGGCCAGTGCCTCGGCGACGGCCTGCCGTCCCTCGGCGAGGAAGAGCCCGGCGGCGTCGCGACCGGCCCGGCGGGTCAGCCTGCGCGCGGCGGCCACCCGCGCAGAGCGCTCGGTCAGCAGCTCCACCGCCGTCCCTCCTGGTTCCGCGAGATCTGCACAGTGGTGGTCATGACCGGCCCGAAGGCCGCGAGTGTGCAGATCTCCCGGACGGCACGGGCACACACGACGACGCCGCCGGCGCCGGCCCGGTGAGGGCCGGACGCCGGCGGCGTCGCGGGTGCTGCTGACCTCGGTCAGGCGGCGGCGGTACCACCGGCCGGCGCTGCGGCGACGGCGGCGCGGGCGGTCTCCACCAGCGCGGCGAAGGCGGCCGGCTCGTTGACGGCCAGCTCGGCCAGCACGCGGCGGTCGAGCTCGATGCCGGCGAGCTTGAGGCCCTGCATGAACCGGTTGTAGGTCATGTCGTTCTGGCGGGCCGCGGCGTTGATGCGGGTGATCCACAGCTTGCGGAAGTCACCCTTGCGCACCTTGCGGTCGCGGTACTGGTAGGTGGCCGAGTGGAGGATCTGCTCCTTGGCCTTGCGGTACAGGCGCGACCGCTGTCCCCGGTAGCCGCTGGCGGCCTCGAGGGTCGTCCGGCGCTTCTTCTGGGCGTTGACCGCCCGCTTGACGCGTGCCACGTGAGTGCTCCTGTCTTCTGGTCAGTACGGGGCGCTCAGAGGCCCAGCAGCTTCTTGAGGTTCTTCGTGTCGGCCGGGGAGATGACCTGGTCGGAGTCCAGCCGGCGCTTGCGACGCGAGGACTTGTGCTCGAACTTGTGCTGGTTGTTGGCCTGCTCGCGCATGAGCTTCCCGGTGCCCGTGACCCGCACGCGCTTCGCCGTCCCCTTGTGGGTCTTCTGCTTCGGCATGTCCTCGTCCTCGCTCGTCGTGTGTCAGTGGCGCGCGGCAGCCCGGAGCCACCGCGCGCCACCGGTGCGTCTGGGTGGTGCGGGTCCTGCGTCGCTGCCGGTCAGACCTGCGGGCTGTGCCCCTCGGCGGCCCGGTCGGCCTTGGCCTGACGTCGGGCGCCGTCGGTCGCGGCCTGGTTCCGGTGCGGGGCGATCACCATGACCATGTTCCGGCCGTCCTGCTTCGGGTTGGACTCCACGACGCCCAGCTCCTGGACGTCCTGGGCCAGCCGCTGCAGCAGCCGGTAGCCCATCTCCGGCCGGGACTGCTCGCGGCCGCGGAACATCACGGTGATCTTGACCTTGTCGCCGCCCCGCAGGAAGCGTTCGACGTGGCCCTTCTTGGTCTCGTAGTCGTGCGGGTCGATCTTCAGGCGCAGCCGCATCTCCTTGATGACGGTGAGCGCCTGGTTCCGCCGGGCCTCGCGGGCCTTCTGGGCGGACTCGTACTTGAACTTGCCGTAGTCCATGAGC